>NZ_JBHTST010000065.1:0-41600 GCF_042794995.1 Streptomyces sp. NPDC056503 | reverse complement strand
TGATGCCCACTCGTTTTCGGTTGGGGCCTTCTCTGTCGGTGCGCCGCCAGGGACTCGAACCCCGGACCCGCTGATTAAGAGTCAGCTGCTCTAACCAACTGAGCTAGCGGCGCCTGCTGACAGAGATAACTCTACCCGACCTCTAGGGGTGCTCCTGACCAACGGTGACCGTCTCCGGCCTGTCGGATGGTCTTATGAGGCCTTTGATCCGTCAAAATGCGTTTTGTCCAGACAGTTGAGAAACTGGCGCCCGAAACGAGGCCCAGAAGATCTTGACGAGTGTGGAGGGGAATCGCATGAGCGTGCCGGTCTTCGAGGAATTCGAACCCGCGCCCGACTGCGGCTGCCCGGGCTGCGCCCGGCACCGCCGCGACCTCGCGCTGGGCCTGCCGGTCCGCGCGGGCGGCCACCCGGCGGCGCACGGCGCCCGCCGGGCCCTGGTCCTGGTGACGGCGGCGGGCGCGGTACTGGGCGGGGGAGGGGCGAGCACCGCCGCGACGGCCCTGGCGCCCGGGACCCCCGCGACCCCGGCGGTCCCGGCGGACGCGGCCCTGGGCTCCGACACCCCGCAGGGCGGGCGCGCCCCGCTGCACGGCCCGCCGGCCGCGCCGGCCGACGGCGCGCCGACTCCCGGCGCGGTCCCGACGACCAGTCAGATCTCGACGGAGACGCTGCGGAAGACGACCCGCACGGAGATCGTCAACCGGGCCAAGAAGTGGGTCACGGCCCAGGTGCCGTACTCGATGGAGAAGTACTGGTCGGACGGGTACCGCCAGGACTGCTCCGGCTACATCTCCATGGCCTGGAACCTGCGCAGCAACGAGTGGACGGGCAGCCTCGACCGCTTCGCCGTCCGCATCGACCGGACCGAGCTCCAGCCCGGCGACATCCTGCTCTTCCACAATCCGGCCAACCCGACCCGCGGCTCGCACGTGACGATCTTCGGCGGCTGGACGGACTACACCCACACGTCCTACATCGCGTACGAGCAGACCAAGCCGCGCACCCGGAAGCAGGCCACGCCGATGGCGTACTGGGAGAACTCCGCCCGGTACGTCGCCTACCGCTACAAGGGCCTGGTCAGCGGCGGCACGGGCGCGGGCGGCGGAACGACGGCGCCGCCGGCGGGCGCGGCGGCGTACCCGGGCGGTTCGAAGTTCGGCCCCGGCGCGGACAACGCGCACGTGACACGGCTCGGCCGGATGCTGGTCGACCGCGGCGCCAAGGGCTTCTACGCCACGGGCCCCGGCCCGAAGTGGGGCGAGGCGGACCGGCGGGCGACCCGGGCGTTCCAGCTCGCGCAGGGCTGGAAGGGCAGGGAGGCGGACGGGCTGCCGGGCCCGCACACGTGGGCGCTCCTCGTCTCGGGGCAGGGCAGGGACATCGGCGGTTCGAGTGGTTCGGGCGGTTCGAGCGCAGATGCGACGAGGTTCCCCGGGCGTGGCTACTTCCGTCCGGGCCAATCCAACGCATATGTGGAGAAGCTGGGCAAACAACTGGTGAAGCGGGGCTTCGGCAAGCACTACCTGTCGGGACCCGGTCCGCGCTGGACGGAGGCGGACCGCCGCAACGTCGAGGCGTTCCAGCGGGCACAGGGCTGGCGCGGCGCAGCGGCCGACGGTCACCCCGGCCCGGAGACCTGGCGGCGATTGTTCCGATGACCCCGAGAGCATGAGGTGGACCCCGAATGACGGCAGCACCCCCCAACGACTCCGGCGCCGCGGCCTCACGCGACGCCGCGAGAACCGCCCGCCGCCTCACCGACGGCACCCTCCCCCGCAGACCCCCCACCCCGCCGCCCCACGAGACCCCACCGACCACCGAGGCCCCGCCCCCCACACCCGCCGACACCCCACCGCCCCCGCCTCCGCCTCCGACACCCGGCGACCCCGCTCCGGTCGCGGCCTCCGACGGCCCGCTCACGGCCGCCGACTCCGCGCCCCCTCCGGCCCAGGCCGCCGCCGAGGACCCGGACCCGGCCCGGCCCGCCGACGCCTCGCCCGGTGCGGCGCGGACGACCGCCGACGCTTCGCCCGGCGCGGTCCCGTCCGCCACCGGCGCGCCGGGCGGACCGCACCCCGTACCGGCCGCGCCCGGTCTCCCGACGGACTCGACTCCGGCGCCTACTCAAGCCCCGACTTCGGCTCCGGCTCCCGCGCCGACTTCGGCTTCGACTTCGGCTCCGGCTTCGGCGCCTGTCGTTGCCGGGCCTGCCGTCCGCGCGCCGGGCGAGGCGCGGGCGGAGTCCGTAGCGGCCCCCGCTCCGGCCGACCCGGCCCGTACGCAAGCTCCCGCCGGGGCGGCGCCGCGCGAGGCAGGAGCCACGCCGGTCCCGGCCGCTGTCCCGGCGGGCCCGGGGCAGGCCCCGGCCGGGACGGCCGCGACGTCTGCCGTCCACCCGCCGGACCTCCCGGCGGGCTCGGCAGGCGCCCCGACGGGGCCGGTTCGGACGGACGCCCCGACGCCGAAGCCGACGCTCACACCGACACCGACACCGACACCGACACCGACACCGACACCGACACCGGCGCCGGTCGGCCGGACGTCGGCCACGGCCGGTGTCCCGGCCGGCTCGGCGGAGGCGGCCCGTACGCCGGGGGAGGCGCGCCCGACGGCGGGTCCGGCCCCGGCCCTGGACGGCTCCGCCGCCCGGGCCACCGCCGCTCCGGCGGAAGGAGTGGCGGGCCCGGCCACCGGGGCCCGGGCCCGTACGGCCGGTGACCCCACCCGTACCCCCGTCGGCTCCGTCTCCGCCGCCCGGCCGTCCGGCACGAGGCGCGCGGCGGGGGTGACCGGGGGAGCGACGCCCGGCAGCTCCGACCTGCCGGGAGCTCAGGGAGCTCAGGCGGCCCGGACAGTCCAGGGAGCTCAAGGAGCCCAGGCGGCCCAGGCGGCCCAGGGAGCCCAGGCGGTCCAGGGAGTCCAAGGGGCTCAGGCGGTGCGGACGGTCCAGGGGGTCGGTGTGTTCAAGGAGGAGCGGGAGTTGCTCGACTTCGGGCGGATCACGGGGATGCGGGTGGCGTCGGTCGCGATGCCGGTCGCGGGGGTGGGTCGGCTGCCGCGCCGGAAGAACCTCATCGGGGCGGAGACGACCGGGTCGATCCCGGTGCACCTGCTGTTCCGCGACGGCGGCGGGCCCGGCGGCGGGCCCGGGGGCGACGCCGTCGCCGCCCGCGGGGACGACGGCGGGCCCGACACCGTCGCCATGGCGCCGCCCGGCGGGCGGAAGCCGAGGACCGTCATTCCGAGGCCCGTCACCAAGCCGGTCCGTGCCGACTCCGCGCGGCCCGCGCCGACGGCCGATCCGGCGCTGGTGGAGCGGTCGGCCGCGGTCCTCCCGGGTTGGGTCGGCGTGGCCGGCGGGCTGCTCGCGCTCGTGGGGTGCGCGGCCGTCGTGTGGTGGACGGGTGTCGTGCCCGACGGGGTCGCGCGGATGCTGCGCCTTCCCCCGCGCCCGTACCACGGCGTCCACCTCGCCCAGTGGGCCCTGTTGGCCCTCGGTGTGCTGGCGGTGCTCTTCGCGGTGGGCGGGCTCGGCCGGGGCAGGGTCGGGTACGCCTGGGTGCTGACGCTGTTCGGCGAGTACCGCGGCACGGTCCGGCGTACGGGCCTGGTGTGGGCGAGTCCGCTGCTGCTGCGCCGCCGGGTGGACGTCCGGTTGCGTCACTGGCGCAGCGAGCCGCTGCCGGCGGTGGACGCGAAGGGGACGGCGCTCGACGTGACGGTGCTCGTGGTGTGGCGGGTCCGCGACACCGTCCGCGCGGCGCTCGGCGTCGACGACCACGAGGACTACCTGCGGGAGCAGGTCGAGGCGGCGATGGCCCGGGTGCTGTCGCAGCTGCCGGCCGACGCCTTCCACGAGGACGCGCCGACGCTGCGGGACGCGGAGGCGGTCGGCGAGGCGCTGACCCGGATGCTGTCGGCGGAGTGCGCCCCGGTCGGCCTGGACGTCTTCTCGGCGCAGCCGACGAGGATCGAGTACGCCCCCGAGGTGGCGGAGGCGATGCGCCGCCGCCGGATCGCGGCGATCGACGCGAAGCACCGGGACAGCGTCCTGACGTCGGTGGTGGACGCGGTGGACGACGTGGTCCACCGGCTGACCAGTCGTGGTCTGGTCGAGCTGGACGACTACGAGCGCAAGGCGCTGGTGAAGGACCTGACGGTGGCGTTCTACACGGGCCGTGGGGGGCCGGGCGAGGGCGCCTGAGATCGGTTCCGGCTTCTGGTCACGAGGGCGGTCGGGGTCTCCCGGCCGCCCTCGCCGTTGGTATGGACATGTTCAACTTCCGTCCCTACCTTGGTACTTGGTCTAGACCTAGAACAGTCCCTTCCGCACGCGTGCAGCACGGCCCACGGGCATCACGGAACTCCCCCACGTTCTCCCTGGAGCGACAGCATGCGCAAAAAGACAGGGCTGGCCGCCGTGGCACTCGGCGTCACGGCCGCCTCCCTCTTCGCCACCAGCACCGCGAGCAGCCACGGCTACACCGACTCCCCGATCAGCCGCCAGAAGCTCTGTGCCAACGGCACGGTGACCAACTGCGGCAACATCCAGTGGGAGCCGCAGTCCGTCGAGGGGCTCAAGGGCTTCCCGGGCGCCGGGCCCGCCGACGGCACCATCTGCGCCGGCGGCAACTCCCAGTTCGCCCAGCTGGACGACCCGCGCGGCGGCACCTGGCCGGCGACCAAGGTCACGGCGGGTCAGAGCTACACCTTCCGCTGGCAGTTCACGGCCCGCCACCGCACCACGGACTTCCGCTACTACATCACCAAGAACGGCTGGAACCCGAGCAGCAAGCTCACCCGGGCCCAGCTCGACCCCCAGCCGTTCCTGACCGTCCCGTACAACAGCCAGCAGCCGCCGGCGACCCTCTCGCACTCCGGGACCATCCCGGCGGGCAAGACGGGCAAGCACCTGATCCTGGCGGTGTGGACGGTCGCGGACACCGCGAACGCCTTCTACGCCTGCTCGGACGTTCAGTTCTGACGTACCGTCAGTTACAGTCCGGGCCATGACGGCCAGGACACGGGCAGGCGCGGACACCGTCGCGGAGCTGATACGGCGCCGCTGGGGCGACCACCGGACCGGGCTGAGGGACGAGCAGCACACCCTCAGCCACCACCGGGCCGCCGCCGGCGCCGCCGCCCGGGCCGCCCTGCTCGTGGAGCTGATGCCACCCCGGCCGGGGAGCGAGCCGCACCTCGGCCTCCTGCTCGACAACACGCCGGAGTACCCGCTCTGGCTCGGCGCGGCGGCCCTCGCGGGGGCCGCCGTCGCCGGTCTCAACCCCACCCGCCGCGGCGCCGAGCTGGCCCGGGACATCACCCACACCGCCTGCCGGGTCCTCGTCACCCAGCGCGCCCACCTGCCGCTCCTCGACGGCCTGCCGCTGCCCGGCGTCCGCGTCCTGGTCACCGACACCGAGGCGTACCGGGAGCTCCTCGCGCCCTACGACGGCGCCCGCCCCGGCGACGCCGTCCTCGGCCCCGTCGGCCCCGGCACCCGCTACCTCCTCACCTTCACCTCCGGCTCCACCGGCGCCCCCAAGGCGGCGCTCCGCAGCCAGGGCGCGGTCGCGTCCGCCGGCGCCTCGCTCGCCCGCGCCTTCTCCGTCGGCCCGGACGACACCCACTACGTCTGCATGCCGATGTTCCACGGCAACGCCGTCATCGCCGACTGGGCCCCCGCCCTCGCCGCCGGCGCCGGGGTCGCCCTGCGGGCCCGCTTCTCCGCCTCCCGCTTCCTGCCGGACGTCCGGCGCTACGACGCCACCTACTTCACCTACGTCGGCCGGGCCGTCCAGTACCTCCTCGCCACCCCGCCCGGTCCCCACGACCGCGACCACCGGCTCCGCCTCGGCTTCGGCACCGAGGCCGGCGCGGTCGACGCGGCCCGGTTCCGCGAACGCTTCGGGGTGCCGCTGATCGAGGGGTACGGCTCCTCCGAGGGCGGCGCGTCGGTCCAGCGCACCCCCGACACCCCGCCCGGCGCCCTCGGCCGCGCCGCGCCCGGCGACGACCTGGCCGTCGTCGACCCCGAGACCCTGCGCGAGTGCCCACCGGCCCGCTTCTCGCCCACCGGCCGGCTCCTCAACGCCGACGAGGCCATCGGCGAACTCGTCAACCGCGGCGGCACCGGCACCTTCGAGGGCTACTGGCGCAACCCCGCCGCCGAGTCCGCCCGCCGCCGCGGCGGCTGGTACTGGACCGGCGACCTCTTCCACCGCGACGAAGCCGGCTTCCTCTACTTCGCCGGCCGCACCGACGACCGCCTCCGCGTCGACAGCGAGAACCTCGCCGCCGCCATGATCGAGGCCATCCTCGCCCGCTGGGACCGGGCCGCGGGCGTCGCCGTCTACGCCGTCCCCGACCCGGTGGCCGGCGACCAGGTCATGGCCGCGCTGGCCCTGCGCCCCGGCATCGCCTTCGACCCGACGGCCTTCGCCGCCTTCCTCGCCGCCCAGCCCGACCTCGGCACGAAGATGCCCCCGCGCTTCGTCCGCGTCACCCGCGAACTCCCCCTCACCGCCACCAACAAGATCCACCGCGTCGCCCTGCGCCGCGCGTCCTTCCTCTGCGACGACCCCGTCTGGTGGCGTCCGGCGCCGACCGCCCCGTACGAACCCCTCACCGGACCCGCGACCGCCGCCCTCCTCGCGGAGTACGCCCGCCACGGCCGCGAACCGGCGTGACCCCCGCCCCCAAGCGGCCCCCCGAGCGCCCCGGCCGAACCCCCGCCGGAACCCACTCCGGGTGTTCCGCGAAGGACGCCGCCGAGCCCGGCCCGGGGTAGGTCCGGCCCCACCTCCGACCCACCCTCCCGCCCCATGGCCCGCCCCCGGCGCGCCCGCCTACGGTGGGCGGTCATGGAAGCCCGTGACCTCCGCCAGGCCCTCGTCCTCCGGCCCCGGCGGTACCCCTTCGGCGCCTGGCCCTGGCGGGCCGCCGCCTATCTGGCGAGCGGCACCGCCGCCGGCGCGCTGGCCTGCGCCGCGCTGCTCGTGCTGCTGCTCGCCTCCCTCCTGCTGGTCGGCATCCCGCTGCTGCTCCTCGGCGGGGTCGCGCTCGGCGGCCCCGAGCGGCTGCGGCTGCGGCTGGTGGACCGGCGACCCGCCCCCGACCCGCACCGGGTGCCGGGCGCCCCCGGGCTCGGGGCCTGGGCGCGGGTGCGGGCGGGGGAGCCGGCGACCTGGCGGGAGTTCGCGTACGGGCTCCTCCTCGCCACCGTCCTGTGGCCGCTCGACGCCCTCGCGCTCGCCGTCGCCCTCGGCGTGCCCGGCGTCCTGCTCGCCACGCCGTTCCTGCTCGCCGCCGACGGACACGAGACCAAGGTCCTCAAGGCGGTCCTGGTGACCTCGTACCCCCCGGCCCTCGCCGCCGCCGTGCTCGGCGCGCTCCTCCTCGTCGGGCTCTCCTACCCCCTCGGGCTGTACGCGGCCGGGCGCGGCGCGCTCGCCCGGGCCCTGCTCGCGCCCCGGGACACCGGCGCGGCGGACGGGCTCGGCGAGGTCATCGCCTCCCGGGCCCGGCTCGTGGACGCCTTCGAGGCCGAGCGGCGCCGGATCGAGCGCGATCTGCACGACGGGGCCCAGCACCGGCTGGTCGCGCTCACGATGACCCTGGGACTCGCGCGGCTGGACGCCCCGGCGGGCGGTCCGCTGGCCGAGCGGCTGGCGCGGGCGCAGGAGGAGGCAGGTCAGGTGCTCACCGAGCTGCGCGAACTGATCCACGGCATCCATCCGCAGGTCCTCGCCGACTACGGGCTCGGACCGGCGCTCGCCGACGCCGCCGACCGTACGGCCGTCCCCGTCGACACCGACCTCGGCGGTCTGCCCCGGCTGTCCGCCGCCGTCGAGAGCGCCGCGTACTTCACCGGCCGGGAGGCGCTCGCCAACGTCGACCGGCACAGCGGTGCCTCCCGCGCCCGGCTCGCCGGCCGGCACGACGGCCGTGTCCTCGTCCTCACCGTCGAGGACGACGGGCGCGGCGGCGCCGATCCGGCCCGCGGCTCCGGGCTCACCGGCCTCGCCGACCGGCTCGCCGTCCTCGATGGCACACTGACGATCACCAGCCCGCCGGGCGGGCCGACGGTCCTACGAGTGGAGATCCCGTGCCGCGTTCGCTCCGCGTCGTCCTCGCCGAGGACGGTGTCCTCCTCCGCGAGGGACTGATCGGTCTCCTGGCCCGTTTCGGCCACGAGGTCGTGGCCGCGGTCGGGGACGCGGAGGCGCTGCGGGCGGCGGTCGCCGCCCACGACCCGGACGTGGTGCTCACCGACGTGCGGATGCCGCCGGGCTTCCAGGACGAGGGGCTGCGGGCGGCGGTCGCCCTGCGCGCCGACCGCCCCGGGCTTCCGGTCCTCGTCCTCAGCCAGTACGTGCAGCGGGACTACGCCGCCGACCTCCTCGACTCGGGCGACGGCACCGGCGTCGGCTATCTGCTCAAGGACCGGGTGGGGCAGGTGGAGGAGTTCGTGGACGCCCTGGCCCGGGTCGCCGCCGGCGGCACGGTCGTCGACCCGGAGGTCGTGCGGCAGCTGCTGCGCCGGCGGCGGGACCCCCTCGCGGCGCTGACCCCGCGCGAGCGGGAGGTCCTGGCGCTGGTCGCGGAGGGGCACTCCAACGGCGAGGTGGCCCGTCGGCTCGTCGTCACCGAGGCCGCGGTCGGCAAGCACATCGGCAACATCCTCGCCAAGCTCGGCCTGCCGCCGGCCGAGGACACCCACCGGCGGGTCCTCGCCGTCCTCGCCTATCTCCAGGCGTGACCCGCGGGCACGACAGAAGAGGCCCCCCGCTTCCGCGAGGGGCCTCTTCCCGTCTGTGCGCCGCCAGGGACTCGAACCCCGGACCCGCTGATTAAGAGTCAGCTGCTCTAACCAACTGAGCTAGCGGCGCGTGCTGACAGAGAAAATACTACCTGGTCCCGACGGGTGCTCGTGACCGCCCCGCCGGGACTCCGCTTTCCGCGGCTCAGATCGCCAGCGAGAGCACCACCGGAGCCGCCCGCCGGTTCAGCGTGTCGGCGGCCGAGCGCAGCCGGTGCGCGTGCTCGATGGGGAGCGAGAGCGCCAGGCAGCCCACGGAGGAGCCGGCCGTCAGCGGCACCGCGGCGCAGACCGTGCCGACCGCGTACTCCTGGAGGTCGAGGACCGGGACGGTCGGCGGCTGGCTGTCCAGCTTGGAGAAGAGCACCTTCTCGTTGGTGATCGTCCGCGAGGTCAGCCGGGCGATCTTGTGCCGGGAGAGGTGGTCGCGCCGGCCGTTGAGGTCGAGCTGGGTGAGCAGGCACTTGCCGACGGCGCTGGCGTGGGCCGCGGAGCGGAAGTCCACCCACTCGTTGACCTTGGGCGTGCGCGGGCCGTCGGCGAACTGGGTGATCTTCACCTCGCCGTCGATGTACCGGCTGATGTAGACGGCGGCCCCGACGGAGTCGCGCAGCTCGGTGAGGGTCTCCTGGAGCTTGGCCTCCAGGGCCTCCCGGCGGGTCGAGCCCGAGCCGAGGAGGACCAGCGAGTCCCCGATGACGTACGCGCCGTCGGAGACCTGTTCGACGTACCCCTCGCGCCGGAGCATGAGGAGCAGTGACGAGAGGTGGTGGACGGGCAGTCCGGCCTCCCGGGCGATCTGGACGTCCGACACCCCACCGCCGTGCCGCGAGACCGTCTCGAGGACGCGCAGGGCGTATTGCACCGAGTGGAACGGCGCGGTGGGCTCGGGCTTCAGCGCCACGGTTTCCCCCTACCAGGTTGTGACCGCAAGCTTCCGTACCACGATAGCCGCCAAGGGCCGTTTGCGGGGCGGCTGTTGGCGAGAATCATGCGGAGGATCCCCGGCCTGTGCAGGGGCGCGCCACCCTGGCATATGACATGGGCATGAGTGAACGGGAGAGGGTGAGGTCAGAAGGGTGCGGACCCCTGCTCGCGCAGGCGTTCGGGCGGTCGTGGCGCGAAGATTCCCTGCGGGGAAGCGGAGCCGGACGCCGATCCTCCGGTGGCCGGAATGTGACCCTCGCCACCCGAATTGTCTCTCTCATCCCGTAATGGGGCGTCATGGAATAACCGCCACCGCACCCCTGTTGCCGTTCCGTTGGACATACCCCACGGAGGAAGGACCGGACGGTGAGCGAGACCGGCACCCAGGCAGACGCGGACACGGCGGACGAACCCACGAGGGACGTCATACGCGGGCAGGCCCTGGGCTCCGCCCCCGTACCCCTCTCCGTCCTCGACCTGGTGACCGTGGGCAGCGGATCCACCGCGAGCCGCTCGCTCGCCACCAGCGCGGAGCTGAGCCGGCTCGCCGAGCGGCGCGGCTACCACCGGCACTGGGTGGCCGAGCACCACTCGATGCCCGGGGTCGCCTCCTCCTCCCCGGCCGTGATCCTCGCCCACCTCGCCGCCCACACCAGCCGCATCCGTCTCGGCTCCGGCGGCGTGATGCTCCCCAACCACGCCCCGCTGGTCATCGCCGAGCAGTTCGGCACCCTGGAGGCGCTCGCCCCGGGCCGGATCGACCTCGGACTCGGCCGCGCCCCCGGCACCGACGGCGCCACCGCCGCCGCCCTGCGCCGCACCGACACGCTCGACGAGGGGGCCGACGACTTCCCCGAGCGGCTCTCCGAGCTGACCCGCTTCCTCGACGACGACTTCCCCGACGGGCATCCGTACGCCCGGATCCACGCCGTGCCCGGTCCCGTGCAGGGGCCCGGGGGCCGGCCGCCGGTCTGGCTGCTCGGCTCCTCCGGCTTCAGCGCCCGGCTCGCCGGGCTGCTCGGACTGCCCTTCGCCTTCGCCCACCACTTCTCGGCCCGCAACACGATCCCGGCGCTCGACCTCTACCGGCAGTCCTTCCGCCCCTCCGCGGTGCTCGACGCGCCCTACACCCTGATCGGCGTCGGCGCCCTCGCCGCGGACGAGGAGCGGGAGGCGCACCGCCAGGTGCTCACCGGCGCGCTGTCGATGCTGCGGCTGCGCACCGGCCGGGCGGGGCTGATCCCGACGCCGGAGGAGGCGGAGGCGTACGGATTCGGCCCGATGGAGCGGGAGTTCACCGACGGCTGGCTGGCGAACGTCGTGTACGGCACCCCGGACGCGGTCCGCGCGGGGCTCGACGAGCTCCAGAAGCGGACCGGCGCCGACGAGCTGATGCTGACGGCCAACGTGCACGGCGGGGCGGCGCGGCTGCGGAGCTACGAACTGATCGCGGACGCCTACGGCTTGCCCGAGCTCGACGCCCCGGCCGGCTGAATCCCGGATTCCGGTGAGGGGTTGGTTCATCGTCGAACCACCTCGCCGGCTTCCCTAAAGAAACCTTAAACCGCTCGTCACGCATGGTGGCGAGCGGTTTCTTTTTGTGCTGCACGCCTCTGACGAGGGCTTTCGCCCTCGAATTGGTCTAGTCCTCAATCTGGTTCAGACCATTGACGCGCCGTTTACACGGGGGTTATCACTTCTCCAACTCCTGTACGGCACCACCAGTACCCCCCCATCGGAGGACGCTCGTGCACCCCCGTAAGTCATTGATCGCCGCGCTGCTCAGCTCGGCCCTCGCGGCCGGCGCCCTCGCCGCCACCGCGGGCCTCGGATCCGCCCAGGCCGCCGACGCCTCGACCACCGCCTCCGCCGGCGGTGTGCGCATCGCGTACTACGACCAGTGGAGCGTGTACGGCAACGCGTTCTACCCCAAGCACCTCGACACGCGGGGCATCGCGAGCCAGCTCGACGTCGTCAACTACTCGTTCGGCAACATCCACCCGACGAACCTCACGTGTTTCGAGGCCAACAAGGCCGCGGGTGACGACAACAACCCGAACGCGGGCGACGGCGCCGGCGACTCCTACGCCGACTACCAGAAGTCCTTCTCCGCGGCCGACTCCGTCGACGGCGTCGCCGACAAGTGGGACCAGCCGATCGTGGGCGTCTTCAACCAGTTCAAGGAACTGAAGGCGAAGTACCCCCACCTGAAGATCAACATCTCGCTCGGCGGCTGGACCTACTCCAAGTACTTCAGCGACGCGGCCAAGACGGACGCGAGCCGCAAGAAGCTCGTCTCCTCCTGCATCGACCAGTACATCAAGGGCAACCTCCCGGTCGAGGGCGGCTTCGGCGGCCCCGGCACCGCGGCCGGCATCTTCGACGGCATCGACATCGACTGGGAGTACCCCGGTTCCTCCGGCGGCCACCTGGGCAACCACTACGCCCCCGAGGACAAGCAGAACTTCACCCTGCTCCTCGCCGAGTTCCGCAAGCAGCTCGACGAGTACGGCGCGGCCAACGGCGGCAAGAAGTACCTGCTGACCGCGGCCCTCCCGGCCGGCCAGGACAAGATCAAGTACATCGAGACGGACAAGATCGGCGCGTACCTCGACTACGCGAACATCATGACGTACGACATGCACGGCGCCTGGGACGGCGACGGGCCGACGTACCACCAGTCCCCGCTCTACTCCGGCTCCAACGACCCGACCGACGTGATCGCGCCGGGCCAGGAGAAGTACTCGATCGACGCCGCCATCGACTCCTGGATCGACGGCAACCCGACCTACGGCATCACGGGCGGCTTCCCCGCCAACAAGCTGACCCTGGGCTACGAGTTCTACTACCGCGGCTGGAAGGGCGTGCCCGCCGGCGCCGCCAACGGCCTCGCGCAGCCCGCCACCGGCGGCTCCAACGTCCGCCCGCTCTCCCAGCAGGCCGGCATCGCGCACTACAAGGAGCTCGGCGGCATCGTCGACAACGCGTCGACCACCTTCTGGGACGACCAGGCCAAGTCCTCGTACTTCTACAAGGACGGCGAGTTCTTCACCGGTCTCAACCAGAAGTCCATCGAGGCCCGGGTGGCCTACGGCAAGCAGCGCGGGCTGGCCGGCGCGATGATGTACTCGCTCCTCGGCCTGGACAACAACGCCACCCTGCTGACCCAGATCAACACCGCGCTCGGCGGCACCACCGTCCCGCCGACCACGCCGCCCACCACGCCGCCCACCACCCCGCCGACCACGCCTCCGACCACCCCGCCGACCACGCCTCCGACCACGGAGCCCCCGGCCGGCTGCGGCTCGGCCCCGGCCTACGTCGCCGGCACGGTCTACAACGCGGGCAACGAGGTCTCCCACAACGGCCGCAAGTACAAGGCCAAGTGGTGGACCCAGAACGAGGCCCCCGGCACCACCGGTGAGTGGGGCGTCTGGCAGGACCTCGGCGCCTGCTGAAGCCCCACCTCGCCTCACCCCGCATGAACCGCTGCCCCCGCCCGGAATGTCCCTCCGGCCGGGGGCAGTTCCATGCCCGTGTACCACCCGCCGGGGCTCAGACCCGCAGCGGCGCCGTGCCCTCCAGCATCGCGGCGATGCACTCCGGGGCCACCGGCCGCGAGTAGAGCCAGCCCTGCCCGGTGTCGCAGCCGATCCGCCGCAGCCGCGCCGCCTGCCCGGCGGTCTCCACGCACTCGGCGGTCACCGTGAGCCCCAGCCGGTGGGCGAGCTGCACCAGGGCCTCCACGATCAGCTCGTCCGCCGGGTTGGCGTGCTCCTCGTCCTGGAAACCGCGCACGAAGGAGCCGTCCAGCTTGAGGACGGAGACCGGCAGCCGGCTCAGATAGGCCAGGTTCGAATAGCCGGTGCCGAAGTCGTCGATCGCGATCCGCACGCCCATGTCGCTGAGCGCCTGGAGGGCCTGGAGCGGGCGGCCCGCCGAACCCATCACCGCGGACTCGGTCAGCTCCAGCTGGAGCAGGTGCGGGGCGAGCCCGGTCTCGGCGAGGATCCCCGCCACGTCCGCCACCAGGTCGGAGTCCCATACCTGACGGACCGCCACGTTGACCGAGACGAAGAGCGGGCGCTCGCGCGGATGGTCCTTCTGCCACTGTCGTGCCTGCTCGCAGGCGGTGCGCAGCACCCACCGCCCGAGCTCCACGATCGAGCCGTCCTCCTCGGCGATCGCGACGAACCGATTCGGCGGCAGCACCCCGAACTGCGGGTGGTTCCACCGCACCAGCGCCTCCACCCCGCGCACCGCCCCGCCGGCCAGGTCGACCAGCGGCTGGTACTCCAGGGCGAACTCCCCGCGCTCCACCGCCGGGCGGAGGGTGGAGGAGAGCGCCTGCCGGGTCATCCGGTGCGCGTTGCGCTCCGGGTCGAAGAGCGTCCACCGGGCCTTGCCGTCGGCCTTCGCCCAGTACAGCGTGGTGTCGGCGGCCTGCATCAGCCCGGTGGCGGTGGTGCCGAAGGCGGCGCGCTCGACGACGCCGATCGAGGCCGAGACCGAGAGCCGCTGCCCGCCGAGGTCGAAGGGCCGCTCCAGGGCGGAGAGCACCGAGCGGGCCAGGTCGGCGAGTTGCTCCGTACCGGTCGACTCCTCGACGAGGACGGCGAACTCGTCGCCGCCGAGCCGGGCCACGAGATGACCGCCGCTGCGGGTGTAGCCGGCGCTGTCGGCGCACTCGGTGAGCCGCCCGGCGACGGCGGCGAGCAGCCGGTCGCCGACCCGGTGCCCGAGCGTGTCGTTGACCGCCTTGAAACCGTCGAGATCCAGGTAGCAGAGGCCGATCCGCCCTGTTCTGCCATGGCTGTGTGATCGGTACGACCGGTACGGCTGATGCGACCGGTACGAGTCCGGGGCGCCGGCCGGCTCGATCGGTCCGGCCGCGCCGGTGGCCGCCTCGGCGCTCTCCGCCGCCGCCGTCTCCAGGGCGGCCGAGAGGCGCTCGAAGAAGAGCGTCCGGTTGGGCAGCCGGGTCACCGGGTCGTGCATCTGGAGGTGGCGCAGCCGGGCCTGGAGCTCGCGCCGTTCGCTGATGTCCGCGACGGAGAGCAGCACCCGGCCGGTGTCGGGGACCGGGGCGACCGTGACCTCGGCCCACAGCTTGCGCCCGTCGGGGTGCTTGAGCCGGCGGGTGCAGCGGAAGCGGGAGCGCCGGCCGCGCAGCACCTCGCGGTAGGCGTGCCAGGTGCGGCCGTCGGCGGCGAGGTCCACGAGGTCGGCGGCGGCCTGCTCGCGCAGGGCGGCGCCGTCGGTGCCGAGGAGGGCGCCGAGCGAGTCGTTGGCGGCGATGACCAGGCCGTCCCGGTCCACGAGGGCCATGGCGAGCCGGGAGGCGCTGAAGGCGGCCCGGTAGTCGCGGAGTTCACGCTCCGTGAGTGCCGGGCGGGCCGGCGGGATGCCGGGCGGTTCTGGGTGTACCGGTCCTTCGGGGGTTCCGCTCACCGCTCGCTCCCGTGGTGCAGGGGGGCCGTTCACATGTGGTCGGGATGGTCGGCCTGGGACAAGTCTGCCGATCATAGAGCCAGCCCGGGGGGCCGTTCCAGCTCCGGGGCGGGTGGCCGGGGGCGCGGACGGTGTGAGGCGGGCCACCGGGCGCCTCCCCCTCGACCGTTTCCGCTCGGGTCTGACGCACGGCGTCTTCGGGATGACCGAATGTGACTTTCCGTGAGCTGAAGTCCGACCGTCTCACGTCCACCGGGCGCCGCCCTCTCACCCGACCGGGGCAGCGGAAACATGCGAAACACCGCGAACCATCACAAGGTGGGGGAGGTGTCCCGCACTCGCGAACCGGAGGTCCACGTGGAGGGTCAGCAGCCACCCGGGGGAGTGGAGCGCTCCCGGCTGCGCGCCGGAGCCGCCTCGTTCACCGCGCTCGCCGCGCTCGCGGCCACCGGCCTGGTCGCCGGGCCCGCCGTGGCCTCGCCCTCGGCCGGCCCCTGCGCCCTGCCCCGTACCGCAGCCCACCACTCGCTCGGCCTCGACAGCTGGAACGGCTCCTATCCGCGCCCGGACCG
The DNA here is from genome assembly GCF_042794995.1 of Streptomyces sp. NPDC056503. NCBI lineage: Bacteria > Bacillati > Actinomycetota > Actinomycetes > Kitasatosporales > Streptomycetaceae > Streptomyces > Streptomyces sp. NPDC056503. Next base: position 25,826 of record NZ_JBHTST010000065.1, on the reverse strand, counting down.
CTCGCTCGACGCCGTCATGATCTTCCTGTCGTTCCCGGACGCCACTCCGCTGACCACCCCGGAGGAGCTGACCGCCGACCACTTCCCGGCCACCGCCGAGTTCTTCCGGCGCGCCTCCTACGGGCGGTTCACCCTGCGCCCGCACCCCCGCGCCACCTGGACGCGGATGCCCCGCCCGTCCACGGAGTACGACATACGGCGTGACTGGGACGCCGGGAAGCGCGCCGCCTACCTGCGGGACGCGGTCGCCGCGGTCGACGGCTCCGTGGACTTCTCCCGGTACGACATCGTCTATCTGGTCGCCGACCCGGACGCGCCCGGAGTCGACTCCGACGCCACCAAGGTGGTCAACCTGGAACGCCCGCTGGAGGCCGACGGCGCGGAGATCCGGCGGGTCGTCACGGTCTTCGAACGGCACCCGCCGGACCGGAACGTCCTCGCCCACGAGACCGGCCACGTCTTCGACCTGCCCGACCTCTACCGCCGTCCGGCCGACGGCAAGGGCGACTGGGACACCCATGTGGGCGACTGGGACGTCATGGGCAGCCAGTTCGGGCTCGCCCCCGACCCCTTCGGCTGGCACAAGTGGAAGCTCGGCTGGCTCGACCGCTCCCAGGTGACCTGTGTGACGGGCGACAAGCCGCGGGTGGTCGGCCTGGAGCCGGTCTCCACCGCCCCCGCGACCCCCGGTGCGCGCTCCACCCGGCTCGCCGTCGTCCGCACCGGCTCGGACAGCGTCCTCGCGATCGAGGCCCGCGCCGCCACCGGCAACGACGCCGACACCTGCACCGAGGGCGTCCTCGTCTACCGGGTCAGGGCCCGCGCGGCCTCCGGCGACGGCCCGGTCCAGGTCGTCGACGCCCATCCGCGCACCGAGGCCTGCTGGGAGCGCTCGGTCTACCCGCCGCTCGCGGACGCCCCCATGGAGGTCGGCGAGACCCTCACCGTGCCCGGCACCGGTGTCCGGGTCGAGGTCGCCGACCGCAGCGAGTCCGGCGTCTGGACCGTGAAGATCACCCCGCCCGGCGTCTAGGCCGTCGCTTCGCCCGGCGTCCAGGCCGTCTCTTCCGGCTCCAGCCGGGCTCCGAGGCGCCGGACATGCGGAAAGCCCCCCGCTCGCGCGAGGGGCTTTCCGTGTCTGTGCGCCGCCAGGGACTCGAACCCCGGACCCGCTGATTAAGAGTCAGCTGCTCTAACCAACTGAGCTAGCGGCGCCTGCTGACGTCGTAGACATTAGCACCCTGACCGGCGGGAGCGAAAATCGATACCCGCACGTCGGCCGCGGAAACCATCCGGGCGGCCCGCACGCAGGCCCAGAGCATCACCTCGGGCCCCGGCAGCCACGGGCTCCGGGTGTCCGGGGCGACCAGCCACCGCGGCCCGGAGGAGTCCTGTCCGGCCGGCACCAGCGGCGGCACGGTCACCGCGTCCCCCGCCCCGTGGCAGAGCGGCCGCGGCACGGCCTGCCCCCACTCCTCCCAGTCGAGCAGCGCGGGCAGCCGCTGGGCCGTGCCGGGGGCGGCGAAGAGCAGCATCCGACCCCGGTGCGCGGCCACCGGGCCCGAGCCCGGGCCCTCCTCCCACAGCCGGTCCAGCATCCGCCGTCCGAAGACCGGGTCCACGCCGACCACGTCGAAGGCCGTCCCGCAGGGCAGCACCGCCGGCGACTCCGGCCGGGCCTCCCAGCGCGCCAGTGCCGCCCCGGGCTCCCCGCCGGCCGCCGAGGCCAGCCAGGCGGCGCCGTCCGCGGTCACCCGGGCGGTCTGGTGACGGTCCTCGTCACCCGCCCGCAGGAAGCGGAAGACGTCGTACGGGGTGGTCTCGTCACGCAGCCAGGTCGTCGTCGTCATGGAGACAGGTCTACCGCCGGTGACGAAACGAACGCCGAGAGTTCCGGGAAACGCGGACGCGGCCGGGGCCGGGGGAGTATCGTGCGCCCCGCATATGCCGAACGCCTGTTCCGCGCCGGCGGGTCACTCCTCCGCCGGACGCCCGTCCGCGCGGATCAGATCCCGGCCGAACTCGATCATCTTCCGGGCGTAGTCCTCGGTCCACGCGGCCCGCTCGGCCACGTCCGCCGCCGTCAGCCGGTCGAACCGCTTCGGGTCGGCGAGCTGCGCCGCGGCCACGGCCTGGAACTCGACCGCCCGGTCCGTCGCCGCCCGGAACGCCAGGGTCAGCTCGGTCGCCCGCGCCAGCAGTTCCTTCGGGTCCTCGATCGACTCCAGGTCGAAGAAGTGCTCCGGGTCGGCGGTCGCCTCGGCAGGTTCGAAGACCAGGGGCGCCGGCCGCAGCCGCCGCCGTCCGCTCAGCTCCGCGGGTTCCGCCATCGTTCCGCTCCTCCTCGCACGCGCACGGTCCGGAATGCCGGACCACACCCCATTCTCCCGCGCCCCGCAAGACCGCCTGCCGGGCTCAGTCCCGCAGGCCGCGCAGCAGCATCCGGAGTCCGCCGGAGAACTCGTCGTCGGGGGCGACCCCGCCGGCGTCCCGGGCGGTCGCGGCCAGCAGCGGGAACCTGTCGCCGGGAAGCGCGGCGATCGCCTCCGTGCCGGGGCCCGCCAGCGGACCCCGGTGCTCCAGCTGGATCGCCCCGGTCACGTACGCGTGGAGCGCCCGCAGCGCGATCACCCGCCGGGGGCCGTCGATCCCGGCCTCGGTGAGGATGCCGAGCACGGTCTCCGACCAGCGCAGTCCGCCGGGGGAGCGGTGGCGGTGGGTGAGGGTGAGCGGGACGGCCTCCGGATGGCGGGCGACGGCCTCGCGCAGCCGCCCGGCCATGAGCTCGACCCGTTCGCGCCAGGGCGCGTCGCCGGGCGGTGGGGTCGTGTCGAGCTCCCCGAGGATCCGGTCGACGACCAGTCGTTCCAGCTCCTCGCGGTCGGAGACGTACCGGTAGAGCCCCATCGGGCTCATGCCGAGCTCCTTGGCCGCGGTGCGCATGGAGAGGGCGGCGAGTCCGTCGCGGTCGACGACGGCCAGCGCGGCGGCGGCGAGCCGTTCGGGGGTGAGGGAGCGGGGTCGTGGCATGGCGCTTGACAGCGTACGACCTGCGTCCGAGTCTTTAGGAGTACGCCGTACGCCTACGGGCTTTCCCTCGGAAGGTGACCCATGCGCACGCCCCCGTCGACCCCCGCCCCCGAACCCGAACCCGCCCCCGTCCCGGTCCGCGCCCGCACCGGCGCCCGGCTCCGGGCGGGCGACTCCGTCCCCGTCCGCACGCTCGACCCGGTCGTCGGTCCCCCGCTGGTCGTGCCCGACTCCGGCCGCGTCGTCCACGTGCAGTTCCGGCGCTTCGCCGGCTGCCCCGTCTGCAACCTCCACCTCCGCTCGGTCGCCCGCCGCCACGAGGAGATCGAGCGGGCCGGGATCCGGGAGGTGGTGTTCTTCCACTCGCCCGCCGAGGAGCTGCGCGAGCACGTCGCCCACCTCCCCTTCGCCGTCGTCGCCGACCCCCGCAAGGAGCTGTACACGGCGTTCGGCGTCGAGGCGCACCGCCGGTCGCTGCTCGACCCGCGGGGATGGCCGGGGATCGTCCGGGGCGTCTGCGGAGGCGTCGTGGAACTGCTCCGGGGCCGTGGCCGGCTGCCGGCCGCCGACCAGCCCGGCGGCCGGACCGGCCTCCCCGCGGACTTCCTCATCGCCCCGGACGGACGGATCACCGCCGCGAAGTACGGCGAGCACGTCTACGACCAGTGGTCGGTCGACGAACTCCTCGCCCTCGCGGCCGGCCCCGGTCCCACGGACGGGTGACCCGTCCCGGTCCCACGGGCGGCCGACCGGCACCGGACCGGCCGCCGGCGGGGCCTCCGCGCCGCCGCGAACAGCCCCCGCCCTCAGGGCGTCCAGCGCACCCGGTGCTCCGCCAGGTGCGACAGGACCGCGTGGTTGGCCTCCCACCCGTCGGGGAACTTCACCGTGACGCCGAGCTGGACCGGTTCCGTCGACGGGTGTTCGTCGAGGAGGTCGGTGACGCCGGCGCGGCAGACGACCACACAGGCGTGGCGGTGGCGGGAGGCGAGGACGCAGAGGCGGCCGGTCTCCAGGTGGAAGGCGGTCGCGTCCGGGCGGCCCGACAGCGGGTGCAGGACGACGGTGACGTCGTACTCGCGGCCCTGGAGCCGGTTGGCCGTGTCGACCGTCACCCCCGACACGCCGAGCGCCGCCAGGGCCGCGCGGACGGCCGCCGCCTGGTCGCGGTGGGCGGTGCCCACCGCGACCCGTTCCGCGCTCAGCGGCACCGGCGTGTCGGAACGCTCGCTGACCGCCGCGCCGCCCCGGTCCAGAAGGCGCCGGACGACCAGCGCGACCGCGTGCACGGCCTCCGGGTCGGTGCGCGGGGTGTGCCGGGCGGGCAGCTCCAGCAGACCCCAGCCGGACTCGGCGGCCTCGTCCAGGACCCGGTCGGCCGCGGACCCGTCGGAGGCGACGCCGAAGGCGAGCCGGCGGTCGCCGGGGCCGGTGCCGGAACGGAACGGCGTGTACGGGTAGAAGGCGTCCGACACCAGGGGCGCCGCCGAGGCCGGCAGCCGCCAGGAGACCGGCAGCCGGTGCTGCGGCAGCTCCGGGTTGTGGGCGAGCAGCGTCGACACCGCCGACGCCGACGGGTCGTACGACAGCCCCGCCCACTGGTCGGCGCCGACCACCGAGAACGGGTCCAACTGCCCCGGGTCGCCCACGAACAGCGCCCGCTCGAAGAGCCCCGCCACGGCGAGCAGCGCGTCCGAACGCATCTGGTACGCCTCGTCCACGATCGCGTGCGCCCACGGCTCCACGTTCTTCACGTGCGCCCACTTGGCGGCCGTCGAGATCACCACCGGCAGCCCGGCGAGGTCCCCCGCCTTCGCCGACTTCCGTACGTGTTCCAGCGCGTCGAGCGCCTTGTCGTACGGGTCGCTGTCGCTGGAGTGGAGCCGGCCCACCTCAAGCTCCGGCTCCTTCTCCGCGAGCCGCAGCACCAGGTCGTCGACCTGCGCGTTGGTCTGCGCGACCACCATCAAGGGGCGCCCCACGGCGGCCAGTTCGAGCGCCGCCCGCACCACGAGCGTCGACTTGCCGGCCCCGGGCGGCGAGTCGACGACGACGCCCGGAGCGGTGGCGGCCAGGGTGCTCTCCAGGATCTCCGCCGTCGCCTTCGCGGCGGCCGCGGCGGGATCGGGCACGGCGGGGTCGTACATGGTCACAGCAGGTCCTCGGAGGTCACGGCGTCGGGCAGCTCGGCGGTGTCGGCGTGGCGCGGCGGGCCGCCGTGGGTCCACGGCGTCTCCTCCGGGTCGGGCAGCTTCGGCCCCACCCGCTGGTCGTGCTCGAAGAGCGTCCAGGCGATCCGCTCGCCCTTCTCCGGCACCGTGCCCTCCGCCGGCTCCTTCGCCCGGCCCATCTTGTCGAGCAGCCGCAGCACCAGCGAGCCGTCCTCCTCGCGGGCCACGAACTCCGCCGACTGCGGCCTGCCGTCCAGCGAGCGGTACACCCGCACACCCGTGTCCAGATGCGGCCGGTCCTCGGTGCGGACCGTGAGCAGCGGGCGCGGCGCGGGCCGCTTCGACTCCGTCCACGCCATGGTCACCTCGGCGACCTCGGCGGTGAACGCCTCGCCCGCCAGCCGCCGCCCGGCCAGCACCAGCGGGTCGTCCAGGGCCTCCTGGGCGTCCAGCTGCCCCTGCGCCTGCTCGCGCGCGGCGAGCTTCGCGGCGGCGGTCACGGCGTCGTCGCGACGGGGCTGCGGCGGCTCCCCGGCCGTGATCCGGTCCCGGTGCGCGGTGAAGGACCAGCGGTCCCGGGTCCACCGGTCGGCGACCCGCGCCCCCTCGGGCAGCTCCCGCAGCAGGCCGAGCGCCCGCCAGGTCGCGTCCCAGACCGGCTTCAGCTGCGAGGCGACCAGCCCGCGGACCTCGCGCTCGGCCCGGTGCAGGCCGGCGAGGGCCGCGTCCGCCGTCTCGCCGTCCTCGGCGGCGCCGACCGCCTGCCGGGCCCGGTCGTACGCCTCGATGGCGGGCGCGAGCAGCTGGTTGTCGAAGGCCGGGTCGGTCGCGGGCCCGGCGGGCGGGCACAGCAGCTGCCCCCGGGCGTCCCGCCCCAGCTCCGCGCGGTACGCGGCCCGGGCGCCGGACTCGGCACCCGGGCCGCCGGACCGGTCGATCCAGGCGAGCAGCGCCCCCAGGTGCTGGTCCTCCAGGGAGGACTGGCCGGTGGCCCAGTGCCGGTTCAGCAGATCGGTCGCCGCGAGCAGCAGCGACGAGCCGGGGACCCGGGCCCGCTCCCCGTAGTGGGTCAGCCAGCGGCCGAGCAGCGGCACGCGCGGCGGCGCCGGATACGGCGTGTCCGGGTCCTGCTCGGCGGTCCGCCGGAACCGCGTCGACCGCCCCAGGAGCCGTACGTACTCGATCCCGGCCCGGCTCGGCACGACCAGCTGCGGCGCGTCCAGACAGAGCTCGACCCGCACCTTCTCCCCGGTGGCCGGGTCCTTCCGCTCCACCGGCTCGACCGCGTCCGTGAACCCGTCGACGTACGGCAGCACCTCCTCGGCCAGCTCGGCGAGGAACGCGAACCGCAGCTCCCGGTCCCGGGGCTGCGGCACCACGAGCAGCCGCGGCTCCTCGGGATCGGTGCCGACCAGGGCGCCGAGCGGGGCGCCCGCCTCGCCGGCGGTGGTCAGCGGCACCAGGACCAGCGGCCGCTCCCCGAGGTGCCGGTGCCGGACGGTCGCCAGGGGCTGCGCCCGGCCGGCCTCCACGGCCTCCATCCGGGCCAGGTGCGCGATCAGCGACATGCGGCGGCCCCCGCCCCGTCCAGCGCCTCCTGGCGCAGGGCCCGGGCGCGGCGCAGCGCCACGACCGCCGGGTCCTCCGGGTCGCCGGCCTCCCCCCGCGCGGCGGCCAGCACCGCGCCGACCGTGGTCAGCCCGCCCAGCTCGCCCCGGACCGAACGGCCGAGGGTCTGCACCGCGTCCGCCTCCCGGGCCCGCGACCGGCAGTGGAACCCCATCTCGCAGGCGGCCAGGCACTCCGGCGCGTAGGCGTGCGGGACGGCCTCCACGGCCGCCGACAGCTCCTCCGGCGAGCAGCCCCGCACGTCGAAGCTCAGCCCCTCCGGCAGCGCGTCGGCGATCTCCTCGATCCGGGTCAGCCGCTCCAGCTGCCGCCGGGTGACCGCCCGCTGCTTGCGCACGTCCACCGCGGAGGCCGTCGGCAGGTTCGAGAAGTCCTTCGGGCAGACGAGCAGCACCGTGTGCCGGACCTCGGCCCCCTCGGTGAGCGCCGCCACCCGTTCGAGGGCCAGCACGTACACCGCGGCCTGCCGGGCCGCCGCGCCCACCTTCGCCGCGTCCGCCGCCCCGTCGATCATCGGGAACGACTTGATCTCCACGACCGTCCACCGGCCGGCCGGGTCCACGACCACCGCGTCCGGCTCCAGGTGCACGGGGGAGCCCGCCACCTCCAGCGTCAGCAGCGGATGGTCGAGCAGCGTCCACCCGTCGCCGGCGGTCGCCTCGCGCAGCGCGAGCGCGGTCCGCGCGGTCCGCCCCTCGGGCCCGGCCGCCGACAGGTCGGGTACGGAGACGGCCCCGGGGTCCTCGACGCCGAGCAGTCGCAGCAGCTCGCGTCCGCCGTCCGCCTTCACCTTCGCCTCGAAGCTGTTGCCCCGCACGATCGCGAACTGCGACTGGCCGAACGGCGCCGGCGAACCGAGCCGCGACGCCAGCGCCCCCTTGTCGACCCCGGCGCCGTCGAGCAGCGCGCGGCGCCTGCACCCCGGGTTCGCCGCCAGCGCGGCCAGCGCCCGGGCGTCCAGCGGGCGCGGTGGGACGGCCGGGCCGCGCAGCTCGGCGAGTCTCTCCCGCGTCCTGCGCCGGCTCGCCGGGGTCGGCACGGGGTCGGTCGTCTGCGGCGGCCGTGACCCGCCGTCGTCCAGGGATGCGCTCACGCGCGGAAGTCTCCCATCCGCCACTGACAACGCGGGGGCGTTCCGGCCCGGGGACACCGGGAGTTCGCGCCGGGGCCACCTGCGCGATGATGGGAGGCGACCCCCCGGAAGGGCACCCGACGGAAGGACACCCGCCGGACAGGCGGCCGCCGGAAGGGCGCCCGGTCCCCCCCGTATCCGCATCCGCGCAATCTCTGGAGAGCCCCGCCCATGGCACCGCGCATCCTGCTCGCCCGACACGGCCAGACCGAGTGGTCGCTCCTCGGACGCCACACCGGCAGGACCGACATCCCGCTGCTCGACGAGGGCCGGCGCGGCGCCAAGCTGCTCGGCGAGCGCCTGCACCGGGGCCCCTGGCAGGGACTGCCCGGCGTGGAGGTGCGCACCAGCCCCCTGGTCCGGGCGAGCGAGACCTGCGCCCTGGCCGGCTTCGGCGACCGCGCCGAGCCCTGGGACGCCCTGATGGAGTGGGACTACGGCGCCTACGAGGGCCTCACCCCGCCCCAGATCCAGGAGCTCCGCCCCGGCTGGCTGATCTGGCGCGACGCCGTCCCGGAGGGCGAGTCCCTCGACCAGCTGTCGGCCCGCGCCGACGAGGTCGTGGAGTGGGCGCGTTCGGCCGACCGGGACGTGCTGGTCTTCGCCCACGGCCACATCCTCCGCTCGATCGGCGCCCGCTGGCTCGGCGAGCACGTCTCCTTCGCCGCCCGCATCCGCCTCGACCCGACGAGCCTGTCGGTCCTCGGCTGGGCGTACGGCGCTCCGGCGATCGAGCGCTGGAACGACACGGGGCACCTGGAGGGCTGAGCCCGGACGGGATCCCGGATCCAGGAGACGGCCTTCTGGATCCCGTAGTCAGGAGACAGTCTTCTGGATCCCGGATCCCGGATCCCGGATCCAGAAGGCCGTCGGCCGTGGGATACCGGACATCGGATCCGGTATCCCCGCTTTCGCCCACCCGTCTTTCACACACCCGTAAGGATGAGTCGAGTCTCGGCCAGCAGTCCCCTGATCCGGGCCGACGCGATCCCGTCCAGCGAGTCCTCCACCCGTCGCGCCTCCGCTTCGGCCTCGTCGCGGCGGCCGGCGCGGGCGAGGTTGCCGGCGAGCTGGGCGCGGTAGAGGGCGAGGTTGCGGGCGAAGCGGGGGTGCTGGAGGACGGTGGCGCGGTAGGAGTGGCGGGCGGCGCGGCTCCAGTCGCCGAGGGCGGCCCAGCAGTGGGCCTCCAGCGCCTCCAGCTCGGGTTCGCCGAAGAAGGACATCCACTCGGGGTCGTGTTCGGCGTGGCCGCGGTCGAAGTGCTCGTGGGCGCGGCCGAGGCACTCCTCGGCGGCCGAGCGGTCGCCGAGTCCGGCCCAGGCGGCGGCCTCGCGCAGCGAGAGCAGGGCGAGCAGCCGGGAGGAGCCGAGCGGGTCGGCGGCGCGCAGTCCCGCCTGGGCGGCGCGGACGGCCTCGCGGTAGCGGCCGGTGTCGCGGGCGAGGAACGAGGTGTTGCAGAAGGCGTGCGCTTCCAGGGCCGCGTTCCCGGAGACCCGGGCGGTGGCGAGGGCCTCGGCGTAGTGGGAGCGGGCGTCCTCGTGGCGGCCCGAGTCGTGGGCGAGCCAGCCGACGGAGAGGGACAGTTCGCCGGCGCCGGCGAGCAGCCGGTCCTCGGTGGAGCGGCGGGTGGCGGTGCCCTGGTCGAGCAGGCAGTAGGCGGTGCGGAGCGGCTGGGCGGCGACCTTGTAGAGCCCGTCGGCGCCGTGCCGGTCGTCGAGCAGGCGGATGCGCCGTACGGCGTCCTCGACGGCGAGGACCTCGGCCTCGCCGATGCGGTGGGAGCCGCGGGGGCTGGGGATCGCCGCGGCGGTGCCGCCGAGGCCCCAGGAGACGGCCGCCAGGGTGGCGGTGCCGCTCGTCATGAATGCGCGACGCAGCACGTCGCTCTCCTCATCGTTCCGGGTCGGGAGGGCGGGGGGCCCCGAGGCCCCGGCCGGGGCGGCCTGCCGTCGGCCGCGTACCGCCTCCCGCGCAGAGAAACCCAGGTCGGCAAGGGTGAGGCCGGGGAACATGTGCAGGAAGACCCGCTCGTACGCGTAGTTCGGGCAGCGGATCTCACCCGCCTCCACGCGCCCGATGTAGCGGGCGTCGCACGCGACCTGTTCGCCGATCTCCCGCGCCGCCCGGCGGACCGTGGCGGCGAACTCCGCCGGGGAGTGCTGTCCGCGGAGCCGTCGGAAGGCGAGATTGGGAACTGCCCGTGACATGGCCATGGCCGAGCCCTCTCCTGGTGCTGCCGGGTGTTCCGGCGGCATGAACGTACCTGCTGTGACCAGATGCCTACGCTGAGTTTGGCTACAAATCGGATATCTCGCCTGTGATCTGCCATGAACTGCCATCCTTTGCGGCGGCGTGCCGCCGTAGCCGTTGACGCGCACGGGCGTTGAACCGTATGGGAGAGACGGAACGTGTCTCCTCTGGGAAGCGAGGAGGGGTCCATGTCCGAGAACGCCGCGCCTTTCGAGACGACCGTGACGACCGCGACGACCGCTACGACCGCCGAGGCCGCCGGCACCCCGGGCCGCGCCGGCGCCGACGAGCCCTGCGACCTGGTGACCGTGCCCGCCCGGCAGGGGCTGGAGGCCGTCGACATCCTCCGCCGCCGCGGCGCCCCCTCCGTCGGACCCGTCCTCCACGACGGCGCCTGCGACACCCTCGGCTTCCTCGTCCCGCCCGGCACCGCCGCCGCCTGGGACCTCCCCGGCAGCGCCTGCACCCGCACCTCGGGGCGCGGCCTGCGCCTCCCCGAACTGCCCGAACTGCCCGAGCCGGCCGGCGACGCCCCCCGCCCGGCCGGCTGGCTGCTGCCTCCCGGCGACACCGGCCCGGTCACCGACCCCGCCGTGCTGCGCCGTGCCCTCGGCGAGGCGGCCCGCCTCATCGAGGCGGCCGACGGCTGTCACTGAACGCCGCGTCCCGGTCGCGCCGATAATGGACGGATGGCCAGGAACAAGCAGCGCGAGCGGGCGGCCGACGCCGTCTCCGAGACCGTCGACGGCGGGCTCGCCGAACTGATACCCGACCGCGACCGCCCCCGCGCCTGGACGCTGCTCCTCGACGGCGCCCCGCAGTCCCACGTGGACCTCGACGACCCCGCCGCGCTCACCTTCGAGTACCAGCGGCGGCTCGGCCACGTCGCCGACCTCGCCGCCCCGCCCGGCCGCCCCCTCCAGGCCGTCCACCTCGGCGGCGGCGCCCTGACCCTCGCCCGGTACGTCGCCGCGACCCGCCCCCGCTCCACCCAGCAGGTCGTCGAGATCGACGAACCCCTCGTCCGCTTCGTCCGCCGCGAGCTGCCGCTCGACCCCGGCGCCCGGATCCGGGTCCGCGCCGTCGATGCCCGCGCCGGACTCGCCAAGGTCCCGGACGGCTGGGCCGACCTGATCATCGCGGACGTCTTCCGCGGCGCCCGCACCCCCGCCCACCTCACCAGCACCGAGTTCCTGGACGAGGTGCGGCGCGCGCTGCGGCCCGGAGGCACGTACGCCGCCAACCTCGCCGACGGCCCGCCGCTCGCCCACCTCCGCGGCCAGATCGCCACCGCCGCCGGGGTCTTCCCCGAGCTGGCCCTGATCGCCGACCCGACCGTGCTGCGCGGCCGCCGCTTCGGCAACGCGGTCCTCGTCGCCTCCGGCCGGGAGCTCCCCGTCGCCGACCTCACCCGCCGGGTCGCCACCGACCCGCACCCCGGCCGGGTCGAACACGGCCGGGCCCTCGCCGACTTCACCGGCGGCGCCACCCCCGTCACCGACGCCACCGCGAAGGCCTCGCCCGCGCCCCCGCCGTCCGTCTTCCGCTGAGCCGGGCGGCCTCTCAGACCGCGCGTTCCTCGATCTGCACCCGGGGCGCCGAGTCGTGCCAGAGACAGAACACCGAGAGTTCGCGACCGCCCTGGGTGAAGGTCACCCGGATCCACGTCGGCTGCTTCCACACCTGCATCTGCCAGCCCGACGCCGGGGTCGCCGAGACCAGCTCGGCGGAGCTCTCGCCCAGGTCGAAGGTGACCCGGCCGCCGTCCACCGCGTAGCTCTTCACCGAGGAGGCGCCCGCGGCGGGCGAGGGCGGCTCGCCGGTCGGCGCCGGGGTGGTGCGGGACGGGGCGGCCGGGCGGGTGGACGCCGGAGGGGCCGCGGTCGGCGGGGACGACGACGGGGGCGGGACGGGCGGCGGCGTGGTCGCCGGCCGGCGCGTCGAGGCCGTCACGGGGTCGCCGATCGCCGTCTCGGCCGGCGCCGGATCCCCCTGCGTGCCCACCGGCAGCGGCAGGGCGCGCGGCGGGTCGTAGACGGTGCCGGACAGCACGGTGTGCACTCCCCACCAGGAGAGCGTGACCGCCGCGCCGGTGGCGAGCGACCAGGCCAGGGCGTGAACGAGTCCTCTTCGCATCCGGGCCATAGTGCACCACGCCGCTCCGGCGCGTACCGGAAGGTACGGAGTGACCGGGGTGTCCCCCGAATGGCGTACGGTGCGGCCCATGGCAAGTGTGCTCGTGGTCGAGGACGACCAGTTCGTGCGCTCCGCCCTCATCCGGCAGCTGACGGAAGCCTCCTACACGGTACGGAGCGTCGGCACGGCTCTGGAGGCGCTGCGCGAGGTCGCCCATTTCCGCTTCGACGTGGTCGTCCTGGACCTCGGTCTGCCCGATCTGGACGGGTCCGAGGCGCTCAAGATGCTGCGCGGGATCACCGACGTACCGGTGATCATCGCGACCGCCCGGGACGACGAGGCGGAGATCGTCCGGCTGCTGCACGCCGGTGCCGACGACTACCTCGTGAAGCCGTTCTCCGTCGAGCACCTCACCGCCCGCATGGCGGCCGTGCTCCGCCGCGCCCGGGCGGTCTCCGGGGAGCCCGCGCCGACCACGGAGATCCGGGTCGGCGGGCTCGCCATCGACCCGCTGCGCCGCCAGGCCGAACTCGACGGCGTCCCGCTCGACCTGACCCGGCGCGAGTTCGACCTGCTCGCCTTCCTCGCCGGCCGGCCCGGCGTGGTCGTCCCGCGCAAGGAGCTGCTCGCCGAGGTGTGGCAGCAGGCCTACGGGGACGACCAGACCATCGACGTCCATCTGTCGTGGCTGCGCAGGAAACTGGGCGAAACGGCCGCCCGTCCCCGCTACCTCCACACCCTGCGCGGCGTCGGCGTGAAGCTGGAACCGCCCCGGGAGCAGCAGCCGTGAGCCGGGAGCGCCGACCGTGAGATGGGCCCTCGTCAAGGTGTCGCTGGCCGTCACCGCCATGGTCGTGATCGCCTTCGCCGTCCCGCTCGGCCTCGTCGTCAAGGAGATGGCCCGCGACCGGGCGTTCTCCAACGCCGAGCGGCGCGGCGCCGGGCTCGCCCCGGTCCTCGCCATCACCACCGACCGGACGGAGCTGGAGAAGGCCGTCGCCACCACCGAGGACGGCGCCGCGGGCCGGCTCGCCGTGCACGTCCCGCCCGCCACGCCCGACGGCCAGGCCCTGGAGATCGGCACCCGCCGCGCCGGCGCCGACGAACTGGCCGCCACCCGCACCCTCGGGCGCGCCTCCATCGCCGAGGTCCCCGGCGGCTACGCCCTGCTCCAGCCCACCGCGCTCAGCTCCGGGCAGGTCGCCGTCGTCGAACTCTTCGTCCCCGAGGGCGAGGTGACCAACGGTGTCGCCACCGCCTGGCTCGTCCTCGCCGGAGTCGGCGTCGCCCTGATCGTCGGATCCCTCGCCGTCGCCGACCGTCTCGGCGTCCGCATGGTCCGCCCCGCCCAGCGCCTCGCCCGCGCCGCCCACGAGCTCGGCGAGGGCAGGCTCGGCGTCCGGGTCGCCGAGGAGGGGCCGCCCGAACTCAAGTCCGCCGCCGTCGCCTTCAACTCCATGGCCGACCAGGTCGTCCAGCTCCTCGCCAACGAACGGGAGCTCGCCGCCGACCTCTCCCACCGGCTGCGCACCCCGCTCACCGTGCTCCGCCTCAACGCCGCCTCGCTCGGCTCGGGGCCCGCCGCCGACCAGACGCGGGCCGCCGTGGAACAGCTGGAGCGCGAGGTCGACACCATCATCCGCACCGCCCGCGAGGCCAAGCCGCAGACCACCCCGCAGACCGGTCACGGCGCGGGCTGCGACGCGGCCGAAGTGGTGCGGGAGCGCATGGAGTTCTGGTCGGCGCTCGCCGAGGACGAGGGGCGGCTCGTCCGTCTCGCCGGCGTGGAGCGGCCGGTACGGATCCCGGTCGCGCGCCCCGAGCTCGCCGCCGCCCTCGACGCGCTCCTCGGCAACGTCTTCCGCCACACCCCGGAGGGCACCGCCTTCTCCGTCGACGTCCACAACGGCGACGACGCCGTCATCGTCCTCGTCTCCGACGCGGGTCCCGGCATCGCCGACCCGGACGCCGCGCTGGCCCGCGGCAACAGCGGCACCCGGGCCGGTTCCACGGGCCTCGGCCTCGACATCGTGCGCCGCATGGCCGAGACCACCGGCGGCGACGTCCGCATCGGCCACTCGGTCCTCGGCGGCACGGAGGTGCGCATCTGGATCGGGCTCGGCGGCCACCGCCCCGACGACTCCGCGGGTCGCCGCTCGCACCGTCCGGCCCGCCGCCGCAAGGCCGTTCGGCGCTGAACCTTTGCCCGTGGTGATGGCTTCCTTAAGCGGAGCCTAAGAATCCCAACCTCCTTCCGTCGTACGGCATTTGTCCGGTTCCGGGGCGCTAGCGTGCTGCCGCACCCCCACACCGCACCCCCCATCCCCCCACACACCCCCCACCCCCACACCCCCGCACCACGGAGGCAGCACGCATGGGCAGCAACGGGCACCGGCGCAGGACCAGCGGCCGTACGAAGGTCGTCGGCGCGGTCGTCGCGGCCGCGATCACCGGCGGCACGGTCTTCGCCCTCACCGGTACCGCCCAGGCCGCCGCCGTCGGCGCCGCCTACACCAGGACCTCCTCCTGGACCGGTGGCTACACCGGCCAGTACGTGATCACCAACGAGACCTCCGCCGCCCAGTCCGACTGGACGCTGGAGTTCGACCTGCCCGCCGGGACCACGATCGGCTCCCTGTGGAACGGCGACCACACCGTCTCGGGCCGGCACGTCACCGTGCGGCCCGCGAGCTGGAACCGGCAGCTCGCCCCCGGCCAGTCCGTCACCGTCGGTTTCGTGACCGCGGCGGCCGGACAGGCCGGGGATCCGGCCGGCTGCCTCATCAACAAGGCCGCCTGCTCGGCCGGCGGCCCCGCCCCCACCCCCAGCGGCCGCCCCACCGACCAGCCCACCGCCACGGCGACGCCGACCGCCACCGCCACCGCGAGCCCGAAGCCGACCGCCACCGCCACGACCGGCCCGAAGCCCACCCCCACGGCCACGGCGACCGCCACCACACCCCCGAAGCCGACCCCCACCCCCACCCCGACCCCGACGCCCACCCCCACCGGGGCCCCCGCCGGTGGCGCCGGGTTCGCCCCCTACGTCGACACCTCGCTCTACCCCGCGTACGACCTGCTCGCCACCGCCGCCGCCACCGGGGTGAAGGAGTTCAACCTCGCCTTCATCACCTCCGGAGGCTCCTGCGCCCCCCTCTGGGGCGGGGTCACCGAGCTGGCGAACGACAGGGTCGCCGCCCAGATCGGCGCCCTGCGCGCCAAGGGCGGCGACGTGCGGGTCTCGTTCGGCGGCGCGGCCGGCCACGAGCTGGCGCTGAACTGCGCGAGCGCCGCCGACCTGGCGAAGGCGTACGGCAGGGTCGTCGACCAGTACGCGCTCACCAAGGTCGACTTCGACGTCGAGGGCGCCGCCCTGCCCGACACGGCCGCGAACACCCGCCGCTCCCAGGCCATCGCCCAGCTCCAGAAGTCGCACCCCGGCCTGAACGTCTCCTTCACCCTGCCGGTGATGCCCGAGGGCCTCACCCAGCCCGGGGTGAGCCTGCTCGCCGACGCGAAGCGGAACGGCGTCCGGATCGACGCGGTCAACATCATGGCGATGGACTACGGCCCGGCCTACAGCGCCGACATGGGTACGTACGCGATCCAGGCGGCGACCGCGACCCAGGCCCAGCTCAAGGGCGTCCTCGGGCTCTCCGACGCGGCCGCCTGGAAGGCGGTCGCCGTCACCCCCATGATCGGCGTGAACGACGTCACGACCGAGGTCTTCAAGGTCGACGACGCCACCCAGCTGGTCGACTTCGCGAAGTCCAAGGGCCTCGGCTGGCTGTCGATGTGGTCCTCGACCCGGGACAAGCAGTGCGCGGCCGGCGCGGTGAATTACGCGGACGCCACCTGCTCCTCGATCCTCCAGCAGCCGCTGGCCTTCACGAAGGCCTTCGCCGCCTACAAGTAGCCGCCTACAAGTAGCCGCCTCCAGGTGACCGCCTCCGGGTGGCCGCCTCCGGGCACCTCCCCGAGAAGCCACCCCGTCCCCCCACACCGCGTGCCCCGGCCGGACCACCCCACCTCCGGCCGGGGCACGCTCTTGTCGTGTGTCAGACGCTCCGGGAGCCCTGCCACTCGGTCTCGTAGGCGTGGAAGATCGCCCGCAGATGGTGGCCGATCTTCAGGTAGTCGAGGTCGTCCAGGTTGGCCAGGGAGACCCGGACCGACCACTCGGGACCGTCGAAGCCGCCGCCGTTGAGGAGGACGACGCCGGTCTGCTCGGCGAGCCGGAACAGCGGGTCGACGGGCTCGTAGTTCTTCTCCAGGAAGTCGGCGAAGTCCTTGCCGTGGACGCGCTCGGCCTCCGCGAGGAGGTCCAGCTCGATGTAGTAGCCGGCCCGCTTGTCGTCCTCGGCGATCTTCATCTGGGCGCCTTCGAGGAGCAGGTCGAGCCGCTGCTTCACGATCGCCCGCAGCCGCTCCTTGTACGCCTGGCCCTCGGGGAGCATGGCGAAGAGCGAGAACAGCGTCATCATGACCTGCTGCGGCAGCGACAGGCCGGCGGTGTGGTTGAGCGCGACCTGCCGGGAGTCCGCGACCAGCCGGTCGATGAACCCGATCCTCCGCGGTTCCAGGGAGAGCGTCCCGTACCGCTTGTCCAGCCGCTCCTTCTCGGCCGCCGGCAGGTCGGCGATCATCCGGTCGATGACGTTGTCGTCGTTGAGCCCGATGACGCCCAGCCGCCAGCCGGTGGCGCCGTAGTGCTTGGAGTACGAGTAGACGAGGAGGGTGTTCCGCGGCAGGTCGGCGGCGACCGAGCGGAAGCCGGGGACGAAGGTGCCGTAGACGTCGTCGGTGACGATCACCAGGTTCGGGTTCTTCTCGGCGACGATCTCCTTGAGCTGGTCCAGGGACTTGCCGGCCGCCGACCTGTCGGTGAGGGAGACCTGCCGGGTGGCGAGCGGGGTGTCGAGGCCCGGCACGGCCGGGGTCTCGGGGCCGATCAGCCGGCCCGCCTCGATGATGCCGGCCCGTCGGCCGACCGCGAGGACGAGGTCGGAGAGGGGCAGCTCGAAGCCGGGCGGGGGAGGGGTGAGGATCTCGCTGCCTTGCTGCCTCGCTGCCCCCTCCGTCCCTGCACCCCCTTCATCCCCTTCATCCCCGCCCCCTCATCCCTTCACCGCGCCCCGCATCACCCCGCCCACGATCTGCCGCCCGAACAGCGCGAGCACCACGAGCAGCGGAAGCGTCCCGAGCAGCGCCCCCGCCATCACCACCGAGGTGTCCGGCACATAGCCCCGGCCGAGCCCGGTCAGCGCCACCTGCACCGTCGGGTTGCCCGTCTGGGTGAGCGCGAGCACCGGCCAGAAGAAGTCGTTCCACGCCGCCACGAAGGACAGCATCCCCAGCACCGCCATCGCCGGCCGCGCCGTCGGCAGCACCAGGTGCCACACCACCCGCAGCGTCCCCGCCCCGTCCATCCGCGCCGCTTCGAGCAGCTCCGGCGGCAGCGCGCCCAGCAGGTGCTGGCGCATGTAGAAGACGCCGAAGGCGGAGACCAGCGAGGGCAGCACCACCGCCTGGAGCTGGTCGGTCCAGCCGAGCCGGGCGATCAGCAGGTACAGCGGCACCACCCCGAGCTGCGGGGGCACCAGCATCGTCGCCCCCACCAGGAGCAGCAGCGGCCCCCGGAGGCGGAACCGCAGCCGGGCGAAGGCGAAACCGGCCAGCGTCGAGAAGAGCACCGTCCCCACCGCCACCGACCCCGCCACCACGGCGGTGTTGGCCAGCGCCTCGCCCATCCCGCCCTCGCCCCAGGCCACGGACAGGTTCCGCGGCAGGTTCCGCCCGAACCAGAACGGCGGCGGCGACTCGGCGAGCCGCCCGCTCGTCCGCGAGGCGGCGACCGCCGTCCACAGCAGCGGGAAGACGGACACCGCCGTGAAGAGCGCGAGGAGCAGATACGTGCCCCACCCGCCCCGCTCGTACGACTCCGGGCCCGACCGCCCCGTCACCGCGCACCCCTTCCCCGGAGCAGGCGCACGACCCCGAACACCACCACCAGGAGCAGCAGCATCGCCCAGGCGATCGCCGCCGCCCGCCCGAGGTGCAGGTTCACCCAGCCCTGCTCGTACAGGTAGAGGCCCAGCGTCTGGTACTGGTGGTCGGCGCCGCCCGACGCGCCCGCCCCGCTGCTGAAGAGCAGCGGCTCGCCGAAGAGCTGCACCGCCCCGATCGTCGACACGATCCCGGTGAACGCCAGCGCGGGCCGCAGCCCCGGCAGGGTGACGTGCCGGAACCGCCGCCACCGCCCGGCCCCGTCCAGCGCCGCCGCCTCGTACAGCTCGTGCGGGATCGTCTGCATCGCCGCCAGGTAGATCAGCGCGTTGTACCCGGTCCAGCGCCAGACCACGATCGACGCCACCGCGAACTTCGACGCCCACGGCCCGTTCTGCCAGTCCACCGGAGCCAGGCCCACCAGCCCGAGCGCCCAGTTCACCATCCCCTGGTCGCGGCCGTAGAACAGCGCGAAGACCAGCGTCGCCGCCGCCACCGAGGTCGCGTACGGGGCGAGCGCCGCCACCCGGAAGAAGAGCCGCCCGCGCAGCCGCGTGTCCAGCAGGTGCGCCGCGCCGAGCGCCAGCAGCAGCTGCGGGACGGTGGCGAGGACCCCGATCAGCACCGTGTTGGACAGCGCGTTCCAGAAGAAGTCGTCCGTGACCAGCCGCGCGTAGTTGTGCAGCCCCACCCACTCCCGCGCCTCCGGGTCCGTCAGCTCCACCCGGAACAGCGAGGTCCACGCCGTCGCCACCAGCGGGAAGAGCCCGAACGCCCCGAACAGCACGAAGAACGGCGCGACCAGCACGTACGGCGCCGCGCGCGACCGCAGCCGTCCCAGCCGCTCCCGCCGCTCCCGCCGGCCCCGGCCCGTCGGCACCACCGGCGTGAGCACCCGCTCCACCACCTCCTCGGCCATGGCGCTCACCGGTCCAGCGCGTTGTCGATGGCCTTCATCGCCGCCCGCCACGCCGAGTCCGGCGATCGCCCGGTCTGGTCGACCTGGAGCATCCCGGTGTCGGACAGGATCGTGTTCACCAGGCCGTCCTTCGGTCCGACCGGCGCCACCGGCACCCCCATGGCCGCCGCCGAGTAGATCCGGCCCACCGGCGCGTCCCCGAAGTACGGATGCCGGGCGTCGCGCACCTGCGGCAGGCCGAAGGCGGCCTCGGCGCTCGGGAAGCTGCCCCGCCGTTCGAAGAGGACCGCCTGCTGCTCCGGCGCGGTCAGCCAGGCGGCCAGTTCGACCGCCTCCTCGACGTGCCCGCCGGCGGCCGGGACGACGAGGAAGGAGCCGCCCCAGTTCCCCGGCCGGGGCGCCGTCGCGATCTCCCACTTGCCCTTGCCGTCGGGGCCGCCCTTGTCCTGGATGTAGCCGAGCATCCACGCCGGGCAGGCGATCGAGGCGAACCGGCCCTGTGCGAAGCCCTGGTCCCAGTCGGGGGTGAACTGCTGGAGCCGGGCGGTCAGTCCGTGCTCCGCGAACTCCGCGCCGAGGTCCCAGGCGGCCCGCACGGCCGGGTTGGTCGCCACCACGAGCCGCCCCTCGGCGTCGTAGTAGCGCAGCTTCGCGCCGGAGATCACGGCGGCCATCACCCCGGACGCGGAGTCGGTGAACGCCACGCCCTCCGGCGCCCGTTCGGCGAACCGGCGGCCCGTCTCCAGGTACTTCCGCCAGTCACCGGCCCACAGCCGTCCCACCTCCTCCCGGTCGGTGGGCAGCCCGGCGGCGGCGAAGTGGTCCTTGCGGTAGCAGACGGCCAGCGGCCCGATGTCGGTGCCGAGGCCCAGCACCCGTCCGTCCTCCGTCCGCGCCTGCGCCCACTTCCAGGACAGGAAGTCGCTCTCCCGCACCCCGGGCGCGTGGGCCAGGTCGACGAGCCGGCCGGCCTGGGTGTCGACCACCTCCGCGATGTTCCCGACCTCGACGGCCTGGACGTCGGCGAGGCCGGCGCCGGCCGTGAGGTGGGTGAGCAGCTGCGGGTAGTAGACGTCGGCGCGGGCGAGGGAGGTCTGACGGATGGCGACGTCCGGGTGGAGCCTCATGTACGTGTCGTACAGCCCGGCCTCCTTGAGCCCGAAGGTGCCGTACACCCCGACGGTGAGCGTGACCGGCCGCCCCGAGCCGTCGACGGCCTCCCCGGCGCCGGCCGCCGGCGGCACCGGCGGGTCGTCCGCGCAGCCGCCGAGCAGCGCCGCGGCGAGCAGTGCGGCCAGGGCCCGGCCGAGGATGCCGCCGGTCCGCCGGCGGCGCTGTCGTGGTGTCCCGGTCCTCCGCCCCATGGGCCCGACCGTAGGCGGAGGTGCCGGGGCGGCCGGTGGGGCGGCGCCGGGGTCCGGGTCCGGGCCACCCGTTCGGCCCACCGGTCACGCCGGGTCGTCGAACGTCTTCGACGGTTCCCGTGTATTGACCGTGTTCTGACAGGACTCGGATAGTGGGAGCGCTCCCATACTTCACTTCCCGACGGGATACCCATGCGCAGACCACGACTCCTCGCGGGGCTCGCGGGGCTGGCCCTCACGGGCGGGCTCCTCGCGGGCGCCCTCCCGGCCGGCGCCGCCGAGACCGCCGCGCCGACACCGGCCGCGGCCACGGCATCCGCCTCGTACACCTGGAAGAACGTCCGGATCGACGGCGGCGGCTTCGTCCCCGGCCTGGTCTTCAACCGGTCCGAGAAGAACCTCCTCTACGCCCGCACCGACATCGGCGGCGCCTACCGCTGGGACCAGGCCGCCTCCGCCTGGGTCCCGCTCCTCGACCACGTCGGCTGGGACGACTGGGGCCACACCGGCGTCGTCTCCCTCGCCTCCGACACCGCCGACCCCGACAGGGTGTACGCCGCCGTCGGCACGTACACCAACGACTGGGACCCCGGCGCGGGCGCCGTCCTGCGCTCCGCCGACCGGGGCGCCACCTGGCAGCGCGCCGACCTCCCCTTCAAGATCGGCGGCAACATGCCGGGCCGCGGCATGGGCGAGCGCCTCGCCGTCGACCCGCACAAGAACAGCGTCCTCTACCTCGGCGCCCCCAGCGGCAACGGCCTGTGGCGCTCCACCGACTCCGGCGCCACCTGGGCGAAGGTCACCTCCTTCACCAACCCCGGCGACTACCGGCAGGACCCCTCCGACACCAGCGGTTACAACTCCGACGAGCAGGGCATCGTCTGGGTCACCTTCGACGAGTCCACCGGCACCGCCGGCACCGCCACCAAGACGATCTACGTCGGCGTCGGCGACAAGGAGAACGCCGTCTACCGCTCCACCGACGCGGGCGCCACCTGGACCCGCCTCGCCGGCCAGCCCACCGGCTACCTCGCCCACAAGGGCGTCCTCGACGCCGAGAACGGCTACCTCTACCTCGCGTACAGCGACACGGCGGGCCCGTACGACGGCGGCAAGGGCCAGGTCTGGCGGTACGCCACCGCCACCGGCGCGTGGACGGACATCAGCCCCGTCGCCGAGGCCGACACCTACCACGGCTTCAGCGGCCTCACCGTCGACCGGCAGCACCCCGGAACGGTCATGGTCTCCGCCTACAGCTCCTGGTGGCCCGACACCCAGATCTTCCGCACCACCGACTCCGGCTCCACCTGGACCAGGGCGTGGGACTACTCCTCCTACCCGAACCGGTCCGACCGCTACACCATGGACGTCTCCTCGGTGCCGTGGCTGACCTGGGGCGGCAACCCCACCCCGCCCGAGCAGACCCCCAAGCTCGGCTGGATGACCGAGGCCCTGGAGATCGACCCCTTCGACTCGGACCGGATGCTGTACGGCACCGGTGCCACGGTCTACGGCACCACCGAGCTCACCCGGTGGGACGCGGGCACGGACTTCACCATCAAGCCGATGGTGAAGGGCCTGGAGGAGACGGCCGTCCTCGACCTGGTCGCGCCGCCCTCCGGCGCCCCGCTGATCAGCGCCCTCGGCGACGTCGGCGGCTTCCGCCACACCGACCTGTCGGCCGTCCCGTCGATGATGTTCACCTCCCCGAACTTCACCTCGACGACCAGCCTCGACTACGCCGAGACCAACCCGAACACGCTGGTCCGCTCCGGCCACCTCGACGGCGGACCCCGGGTCGCCTTCTCCACCGACAACGGCGCCAACTGGTTCGCCGGACAGGAGCCCGCGGGCGTCACCGGCGGCGGCACGGTCGCCGCGGCCGCCGACGGCAGCCGCTTCGTCTGGAGCCCCGAGGGCACCGCCGGCGTCCACGCCGCCACCGGCTTCGGCACCTCCTGGACGGCCTCGACCGGCATCCCGGCCGGCGCCACCGTCGAGTCCGACCGGGTCGACCCGAAGACCTTCTACGGCTTCAAGGGCGGCACCTTCTACGCCTCCACCGACGGCGGCCTCACCTTCACCGCGAAGGCCACCGGCCTGCCCGCCAAGGGCAACGTCCGCTTCAAGGCAGTCCCCGGCAGGAAGGGCGACCTCTGGCTCGCGGGCGGCGCCCCCGACGCCACGTACGGCCTGTGGCACTCCACCGACGGCGGCGCCACCTTCGCCCGCCTCTCCGGCGTCGAGCAGGCCGACGCCATCGGCTTCGGCAAGGCCGCGCCGAACGCCACCTACCCGGCGCTCTACTCCAGCGCGAAGATCGGCGGCGTCCGCGGCATCTTCCGCTCCACCGACGCCGGCGCCAC
This sequence comes from Streptomyces sp. NPDC056503, assembly GCF_042794995.1. Taxonomy (NCBI): domain Bacteria; kingdom Bacillati; phylum Actinomycetota; class Actinomycetes; order Kitasatosporales; family Streptomycetaceae; genus Streptomyces; species Streptomyces sp. NPDC056503. The sequence goes on along the minus strand of NZ_JBHTST010000065.1, from coordinate 2,823 downwards.
CTGGGTCCGGGTCAACGACGACGCCCACCAGTGGGGCTGGACCGGCGCCACCATCACCGGCGACCCGCGGGTCTACGGACGGGTGTACGTCGCCACCAACGGGCGCGGCATCCTCTACGGCGACACGAGCGAAACCGGCGGCACCGATCCGGACCCCACGGACCCGCCGGACCCCACCGACCCGCCGGACCCCACGGACCCGCCCACCCCGCCCGCCGGCGCCTGCAAGGTCGCCTACAAGATCACCAACCAGTGGCAGGGCGGCTTCCAGGCCGACGTCACCCTGACCAACACCTCCACCACCGCCTGGAACGGCTGGACCCTCGGCTGGTCCTTCGCCGCCGGGCAGACCGTCGGCCAGATGTGGAACGCCACCCCCGCCCAGACCGGCACCGCCGTCACCGCGAAGAACGCCGGCTGGAACGGCACCGTCGCCGCCGGCGCCGCCGCCTCCTTCGGCTTCACCGGCAGCTGGACCGGCACCAACCCCGTACCCGCGGCCTTCACCCTCGGAGGTGCCACGTGTTCCGCCGCCTGACCGCCACCGCGGCGCTCCTCGCCGCCGCCCTGACCGCCACCGCGACCGGGACCGCGGCCGCCGCGGACGCCCCGCTCCGGGAGCTCGCCGGGGCGCGGGGGGTCTACCTCGGCACCGCCGTCACCGGCGGGAAGCTCACCGGCGCCTACGCCGACACCGCCGCCGCCCAGTTCGACTCGGTCACCCCCGGCAACGAGATGAAGTGGGGCTCCGTCGAACCCGTCCGGGGCCAGTTCTCCTGGACCGGCGCCGACCGGATCGTCGACTTCGCCGAGGCCCACGGGCAGCGGGTCCGCGGCCACACCCTGGTCTGGCACAGCCAGCTGCCCTCCTGGGTCTCGGACGGCACCTGGACCGCGGACACCCTCCGCACGGTCATGACCGACCACGTCACCACCGAGGTGAGCCGCTACAAGGGCCGCGTCGACCACTGGGACGTCGTCAACGAGCCGCTGAACGAGGACGGCACCCTGCGCCAGTCCGTCTTCGGCGCCACCCTCGGCGAGTCGTACATCGGCGACGCCTTCCGGGCCGCCCGGGCCGCCGACCCGGCCGCGGAGCTCTACCTCAACGACTACTCGACCGACGGCGTCGGAGCCAAGAGCGACGGCATGTACGCCCTCGTCAAGCGGCTCCTCGCGCAGGGCGTCCCGGTCGACGGCGTCGGCTTCCAGGCCCATCTGATCCTCGGCCAGGTCCCGTCCACCCTGGAGGCCAACCTCCGCCGCTTCGCCGACCTCGGCGTCGACGTGGCGATCACCGAGCTCGACATCCGGATGACCCTCCCGGCCACCGACGCCAAGCTCGCCCAGCAGAAGGCGGACTACGCGGCCGTGACCCGCGCCTGCCTGGCCGTCACCGGCTGCGCGGGCCTCACCGTCTGGGGCTTCGCCGACTCCGACTCCTGGATCCCGGACTTCTTCCCGGGCCAGGGCGCGGCGACCCCGTACGACGAGAGCCTGAACCCGAAGCCGGCCCGGGCCGGGATCGCCGAGGCCCTGGCCCCGGTCACGCCCCCCGGCCCGGCGGGCTGCACCGCCACGTACACCGTGCAGAGCCAGTGGGGCGGCGGCTTCACCGGCCAGGTCACCGTCCGCAACACCGGCACCGCCCCGCTGACCGGCTGGCGGGTCGCCTGGGAGTACCCGGCCGGGCAGCGGATCTCCCAGGGGTGGAACGCCACGGTCGCCCAGACCGGCACCGCCGTGACGGCGACGAACCTCTCCTACAACGGCGCGGTCCCGGCCGGCGGCTCCACGAGCTTCGGCTTCAACGCCTCCTGGACCGGCACCAACCCGCCCCCGGCGGTCCTCGCCTGTTCCTAGGGCCCTGGCCCCCGGGAACGCGAAACGACCGAGGCCCCGGTTCTTCCGAACCGGGGCCTCGGCCTTCAGGGTGAGTAACGGGACTCGAACCCGCGACATCCTGGACCACAACCAGGTGCTCTACCAGCTGAGCTATACCCACCACGACCGGCGGTTTTCCCGAAGGTTTCCCCGACCGGCCGAGAAGAAGTCTACAGGGTTCCGAGGGGTGCTCGCGCACACGTTTTCCCCGGGTGCGCGAGCGGGCCTTCCCGGAGGTCCTACTCCGCGGGGACGACGTGCCGGGCCGCGATCTCCTTCGCGGTCTCCGAGTCGGGGCCGGGCTGCGGGACGAAGACCGCCTCGCGGTAGTAGCGCAGCTCGGCGATGGACTCGCGGATGTCCGCGAGCGCCCGGTGGTTGCCGTTCTTCTCCGGACTGTTGAAGTACGCCCTCGGGTACCAGCGGCGCGCGAGCTCCTTGACCGAGGACACGTCGACGATCCGGTAGTGCAGGTGGCCCTCCAGGGCCGGCATGTCCCGGGCGAGGAAGCCGCGGTCGGTGGAGACCGAGTTCCCGCACAGGGGGGCCTTGCCGGGCTCCTTCACGTGCTCGCGGATGTACGCGAGGACCTGGGCCTCCGCGTCGGCCAGCGTGGTGCCGCCGGGCAGCGCGTCGAGCAGGCCCGAGGCCGTGTGCATCTGGCGCACGATCTCCGGCATGGTCTCCAGGGCGCGGTCCGGCGGGCGGATCACGATGTCCACGCCTTCGCCGAGCACGTTCAGTTCCGAGTCGGTGACCAGTGCGGCCACCTCGATGAGTGCGTCGTCCGTCAGCGAGAGCCCGGTCATCTCGCAGTCGATCCACACCATGCGATCGTTCATGCGTCCTACCTTAGGCGGCGAGGGCGGGGGAGAGGCGTCCCCGGGGCCCGGGGACGCCCCGAAACGCCGACGGGCGCCCGGGGGAGGTGTCCCCGGG
>NZ_JBHTST010000064.1:0-42549 GCF_042794995.1 Streptomyces sp. NPDC056503 | reverse complement strand
ACCCCCTCGCGGGGTGCGGCCACCGGCGCTTGCGCCGGGTGGAGCGGTCCCGGGACCGGCCCGGCGGGAGCGCTCCGGGGACCGGACCCCCGCCTCGAAGATCAGAGAACGTCCGGACGGGAGCGCGCCGTACGGCCCGCCGGTTCCCCCTCCACGGCCGCTCCCGGACCGGGAGCGGGGACCGGCGCCGCTCCCCGTCCTCGCAGCCGGGCGGCCGCCCCGTACAGCAGCAGCCCCGCGACGAGTCCCGCGCCCGCCCCGAAACAGGCGGTCGGGATGATGTCGAGCGGGTTCTCGATCCGGTCCCAGCCCCAGTACGCCGCCCAGCGCAGCACCCGGTGCGCGATCCCGGCCAGGACGCACGCCCCGATCAGCAGCAGCGCCGCCCGCCGCTCCCGCCGCCCCGGCACCGGGCCGGGCGGCTCCGTCCCGACCGGCACGGACCGCAGCGTCCGGGCCGTGAACCAGCCCAGCAGACCCAGCGCCAGCGCCGAACCGCCGTACTGCGCGTACTGGTAGACCGGGAAGCCGGCCACCACCTCCTCCAGGAACGGCACCGCCCGCGTCCCCCACCGGTCGAGGTGGGTGAAGCCGTCCCAGACGACGTGCGTGACCGCGCCGAGCGCCGCCGAGACGGCGAACCACGCCGCCAGCCCGGCCGGCCGCCGCTCCCGCCACGGCCGGCCGCGCACCACCCCGTACACCCGGCCGCGCCACCGCCCGGGCAGCAGCCCCACCAGCGGCTCACGGACCGTCAGCCACAGCCCCACCAGGGCGGCGGCGATCAGCACGTCGACGGTGACGATCCCGACGGGGGAGTGGGTCACGTCCCCGAAGGCCATCGCCTCCGGCACCGCGGTCGCCGCGAAGTAGGTGAGGTCGGGGGAGAAGCTGCCGGCGACGAGGGCCGAGGTGACGAGCGGGCCGCGCGCCTTTCCGTCCCGCCGCAGCCCCGGCAGGACGGCGGCGGCGTGACTCAGGGTGAAGGGCACGGAGGGAACCTCCCGGTCGTACGGATGATCGGCCGAGTGCGCGACCCGATGGCAAGAGGTACCGCACCACCGGGACGGTTCCCGGCAGGCCCGCGCCCCGGAGGCCCGGACTCCGGAGTGCGGACCTCCGTGTCCGGCGGCCGGGAGGCCAAGGGGTGACGAAAGCGTGAAACACGGTCAGGCCGTGGTGTCCTGTGGTACGGACATCGCATAGGGTCGCCTGAGGCCACACGCGGGGAGCGTGCGGCCGCAGTCGAATGGGGAGGGAGCACCGGTATGGCAGCGCAATTCGGCCGCCGACTGCGCAGGGGGGCCACGAGCGGTGCGATCGTGGCCGCCGCGGTCGCGGCGCTGGCCGCCTCGCAGGGCCCGGGGGCGCTCCCGCCGCCGACCGACAGCCTCGGCGGCGACACCGCCATCGGCGCCGGCGACGCCACCGCCCCTCACGGCGGGGACGCCGGCTCGGCGACCGGCGACTCGCCCTACTACACCGACCTGCCCCCGCTGAACCCGCCGAAGGTGCCCGGAGTGGCGCCCACCGGACCGCAGGTGCCGATCGTCACCGGCCCCGCCGAGGCCGGCATACCCGCGACCGTCCTCGCCGCCTACCGCCGTGCCGAGGCGTCGGTCCGCTCCTCCGACCCCTCCTGCAACCTGCCGTGGCAACTCCTCGCCGGCATAGGCAAGGTCGAGTCCGGCCAGGCCCGCGGCGGCCGGGTCGACGGCAACGGCACCACCCTCGCCCCGATCCTCGGCCCGGCCCTCGACGGCAACGGCTTCGCCCTCATCCAGGACACCGACGACGGTGCCTTCGACGGCGACACCACCCACGACCGCGCCGTCGGTCCCATGCAGTTCATCCCGTCCACCTGGGCCGTCTGGGGCCAGGACGCCAACGGCGACGGGAAGAAGGACCCCAACAACATCTACGACGCCGCCCAGGCCGCGGGCATGTACCTGTGCGCCGGCGGCCGGAACCTGGCGATCAAGGCCGACCTCGACCGGGCGATCCTCAGCTACAACCGCTCCACGGAGTACCTGACCACCGTCCTCACCTGGTTCGAGTACTACGGGCGCGGCGCCCACACCGTCCCGGACGGCACGGGCCGGCTCCCGGTCGACCGCAGCGACCGGCCCGGCCCCGGCCGGTCCCCGTTCCCGACGCGGCCCACCTCCCCGGCCTCCCCGTCGCCGAGCCCCAGCCCGTCGCAGGACCGGCCGTCGCCGAAGCCCACCGACCCGGCCCCGACCTCGCCCTCGAAGCCGGCGGACCCGACGCGGCCGCCGACCACGGACCCGAGCCGGCCGCCCGTCGCCAAGCCCGTCGAGGTCCCGCCGACCCTCAGGGTCTCGCGCCTCAAGGCCGGCACGGCGACGCTGACCGCGGTCACCGGGAGCACCTTCGCCCAGGCCGCGTCCGTCACCGCCCTGGACGCCTCCGGTCGCCCGGTCGCCGGCGTCAGCGTCCGCTTCGAGCTCCCCGGCACCACCGACGCCCGCTTCCCCGCCGGCGCCACCACGGTGACCGTCACCTCGGACGCGCGGGGCGTCGCCAAGGCCCCCGCCCTGCGCGCGGGCGAGAAGGCCGAGCCCTTCGTCCTCCGCGCCACCGTCCCCGGCCGCTCCTCCCTGCCGGCCGCCGAGCTGAAGGCGACCGTCGAGGTGCGCAAGGCCGACGCCCTCGCCCGGGTCGGCGCCACCGACCTGACCGCGGCGACCGGAGCCGACTACGCCGACGTCACGGTCGAGGCCCGCCTCGGCGGCGCCCTCGCCCCCGGCGTGACCGTCACCGCGGTCGTGACCGACTCGAAGGACTCCACCGAGCAGAGCGCCGACGGCCCGTCCTTCGGCAAGGACGCCGCCGGCAACCCGATCCGCACCAGGATCCTGAAGACCGACGGCCAGGGCCGTCTGTCGGTCGAGGACCTCGTGGCGGGCGAGAAGGCCGGCAGCTACGTCCTGCTGCTCACCGCTCCCGGCGGCGGCACCGTGACGGTCACGCTCACCGTCACCGCCCCGGCCACCACGCCGCCCGCCTCGCCGGACCCGAGCGAGGAGCCGACGGTGGACCCCGCGCCGACCGCTTCCACGTCCCCGTCGGCCTCCACGTCTCCGTCGGCCTCCCCGTCCGCCTCGGCCTCGTCCTCCGCCTGACCCGCGCCTCCTCTCTCCGCGCCGCCCCCGCCGTCCCCTCCCGGGACGCCGGGGGCGGCGCGCGTTTCGGTTCGGCCCGCCACGAGCTGTTCTCATCTCACGGTCGCGTTGCTACGGTGCCCCCGCCCTGACGACCCATCAGATCACTTGCCGGGAGGCCGACATGCGTGCCCTCGTCGCCGCGGCGATCGGACTCGTGCCCGTCCTGCTCTTCGTCCTGCTCGTCTCCCTGGTCGATCTGCCGCCCGACGGCCCCACCTCGCCCAGACCCCTGCTCACCGCCGACCCCGGCCCCAAGAAGTAGGGAGCCCCCTGTGCGCCGCCGAGCCAGCCTCGTCCTCCTCTCCTTCGCCGTCCTCTTCGCGGCCATGGCGCCCACCCTGCGCTGGTACGCCTTCCCCCGGCTGGCCAAGATCCCGCCGAACCAGTACCAGGAGGTGGTCCTGGAGGCCCGCCCCGCGACCCTCCTCGACTACGGCACCCTCAAGTCCCGCGAGGTCGAGAAGATCACGATCGTCCAGACCCTCAAGGGCAACGTGGAGGAGTCGAAGCGGATCGAGGCCGGCACCGACCGCGACGTCGTGGTCTGGGACTCCCTCTCCTACGTCATGGGGCCCGACGGAAAGATGGTGTCCAAGATCCCCGAGCGGTACGTCTTCGACGCCCACAGCCAGGACCCCGTGAACGTGCCCGGGGAGATGGTCGACGGCGACCCGGTCAAGCGCGAGGGCATCGAGTTCAAATGGCCCTTCCTCACCGAGAAGCGCGACTACCTCTACTTCGACGCCCAGACCCGCACCTCCGCCCCCATCCACTACGCGGGCACCCGCACCTTCCGCGGCCTGGAGGTCTACTACTACGAGCAGACCATCCCCTGGACCCGGGTCCCGATGCCCAAGGCCATGCCGGTCGAGGGCATCACCCCCGAGCTCATCGCCTCCACCGGCCTCACCCGCTGGTACACCACGAAGCGGATGTTCTGGGTCGAGCCCGTCACCGGAGCCCCCGTCAACGGCGAGGAGATCCACAAGGAGGAGCTCCGCGGCGCCAAGGCCCTCATGGGCACCGACACCCTCACCGTCTTCGAAGGCCACGTGAAGATGCGCGAGGACTACGTCGCCGACACCGTCGAGCTGGTCTCCGCCAACCGCACCACCGTCCTCCTCCTCGTCTCCCGGCTCCCCTGGACCTTCACCGTCCTCGCCCTCCTCCTGTTCGGCCTCGCGCTCTGGCTGGAGCACCGCTCCCGGCGTCCCGCCCACGGCGCCGCCCCGAAGGCGGCTCCGCGGGCCGCCTCCGAGCCGGTCACCCCTCCCGTCTGAGCCGCGCGCTCGTGTGCCGGGTCGGCGCCGCGGCGGAGGGATCCTCCGGCCACGGGTGCTTCGGGTACCGCCCCCGCAGCTCCGCCCGCACCGCCCGGTAGCCGTCCCGCCAGAAAGAGGCCAGGTCGGCGGTGACGGCCGCCGGCCGCCCGGCGGGGGAGAGCAGGTGCACCAGCACCGGCACCCCCGCCACCCGAGGCGTCTCGGCGAGACCGAACATCTCCTGGAGCTTCACCGCCAGGACCGGCCGCCCCTCGCCGTACGCCACCCGGATCCGCGAACCGCTCGGCACCTCGATCCGCTCCGGCGCCAGCTCGTCCAGCCGCCCCGCCTCGCCCGAGGCCCACGGCAGCAGCCGCCGCAGCGCCTCCCCGGCGTCGATCCGCCCCAGATCCGCCCGCCGCGCCGCCCGCGACAGCTCCGGCTCCAGCCACTCCTCGGCCCGCTCCACCAGCGCCTCCTCCGCCACGTCCGGCCACGCCCCGCCGACCGCCCCGCGCAGGAACGCCAACCGCTCCCGCAGCTCCACCGCCTCCCGCCCCCACCGCAGCAGCCCCGTCCCCTCCCGCCGCAGGCCGTCGAGGAGCGCCTCCCGCACCAGCGCCGGATCCGCCCCCGCCCCCAGCGGACGCACGGTCAGCTCCACCGCCCCCAGGCGCTCCACCGACCGCGCCACCACATCGCCGTCCTCCCAGCGCACCTCCTCGCCCGTCCGGAGCAGATGCCCCGCCGCCCGCCGGGCCACGGTCTCGTCCACCACCGCGGCCAGCCGCACCCGCGCCGTCGCGTCCCGGGCCGTCCGGTCCGCCACCGCGACCGCCAGCCACGGCGCCGACCGCAGCCCCGAACCCTCCGAGAGCCGCGCCCCGCTCCCGGACACCATCAGATGGCCGCCCTGCTCCCGCAGCCGCGCCACCCGCTCCGGAAACGCCAGAGCCGTCACCACCCCGGCCACCGCGTCCTCCCCGGCCCCGCCCCGGGCCCCGGCCCCGCCCTCCTCCTCGGAAGCCGCAGCCCGCTCCAGCCGCCGCACCTCCGCCCGCCACCGCGCCCCGTACGCGTCCCCGCCCCGTCGGGCCTCCCGCCAGGCCGCCGCCAGATCGTCCCCGTACTCCCGGGGAGGCTCCTCGCTCAGCAGCGCCACCACCTCGGCCGCCCGCCGCGCGCCCACCTCCGCCGCCCCGTCGAGCAGCGCCCGCCCGAGCCGCGGATGCACCCCGAGCCGGGCCATCCGCACCCCGCGCCCGGTCGCCTTCCCCGACTCGTCCACCGCCCCGATCGCCGCCAGCACCGACCGGGCCGCCGCCAGCGCCCCGGCCGGCGGCGCGTCGAGCAGCGCCAGCCCCTCCGCCGTCGGATCGCCCCAGCAGGCCGCCCGCAGCGCGAAGCCGGCCAGGTCGGCGATCCGGATCTCCGGCGCCGGGAACCGCGCCCGGCCGCTTTCCTCCGCCTCCGCCCAGCACCGGTACACCGTCCCCGGCGCCTCACGCCCCGAGCGCCCCGCCCGCTGCGTCGCCGCCGCGGCCGACACCGGCACCGTCGCCAGCGACCCCAGGCCGCGCGCGTGGTCCATCCGCGGCTCCCGGGCCAGTCCCGCGTCCACCACGACCCGCACCCCCGGCACCGTGAGGCTCGACTCCGCCACCGACGTCGACAGCACCACCCGCCGCCGTCCGCCGGGCCCCGCGCCCCGCAGCACCGCGTCCTGCACCGCGGCCGGCGCCCGCCCGTGCAGCTGGAGCACCTCGGCGTCCACCCCGCCGAGCAGCCCGGCCGTGCGCGCGATCTCCCCGGTGCCGGGCAGGAAACAGAGGACATCGCCCTCGTGGCGCGCCAGCGCCTCCCGGACCGTCGCCGCCACGTGCCGCAGCAGTGCCGGGTCCACCCAGGTGCCGTGCGCCGGCCGGATCCCCGCGGGCGGCGGCGCATGGAGCACCGAGAAGCCGTGCCCCTCGCCCTCGCTGCGGACCACCGGCGCGGGTCCGCCGCCCTCCTGGACGGTCAGCAGCCGGGCCCACGCCTCCGCGTCACTGGTCGCCGAGGCCGCGACGACCCCCAGCTCCGGCCGCAGCGCGGCCCGTACGTCCACCAGGAACGCGAGGGCCGTGTCGGCGTCCAGATGCCGCTCGTGGCACTCGTCGAGCAGCACCACGTCCACCCCCGCGAGCTCCGGGTCCCGCTGGAGCCGCTGGAGCAGCAGACCCGTCGTCACCACCTCGACCCGCGTCGAAGGCCCGGCCCGCCGCTCCCCGCGCACCGCGAAGCCGACCGTGCCGCCGACGTCCTCGCCCAGCGACCAGGCCATCCGCCCGGCCGCCGCCCGCACCGCCATCCGGCGCGGCTCGGCCACCAGCACCCGCCGCTCCGGCCCGTCCCCTATAAGCCCCGCGAGCGCCAGCGGCACCAGCGTGGTCTTGCCGGTGCCGGGCGGCGCGTGCAGCACCGCCGTGCCGCGCCCGTCGAGCGCGGCCAGCAGCCGGGGAACGGCATGCCGGACGGGAAGGAGATCGAGTACGTCGTTTCGGATCACGCACTCAGTCTCGTACGCGGAAGAAAAAAGGCGGGCCCGGTTGTCCACAGGCCCGCCTATAAGTACGACTGTCCGACTCTTCCGCTCGGATTCGCCGCTCGTCGGATCCGTAGGCCGGCCGGCGCGCGCCCGGATCCGACGCCCGGGTCCGACGCCCGGATCCGTCAGTCCTCGCGCTCGCACACGAAGATCGCCGTCCCCGGGATCAGATTGCCCCGCAGCGGGGACCAGCCGCCCCACTCCTGGCTGTTCCACTCCGGCCACTCCGGCTCGACCAGGTCCACCAGCCGGAAGCCGCCCGCCACCACGTCCCGCACCCGGTCGCCGAGCGTCCGGTGGTGCTCCACGTACACCGCCCGCCCCGCCTCGTCCTGCTCGACGTAGGGCGTGCGGTCGAAATAGGAGGCGGCGACCGACAGGCCCTCCGGCCCCGGCTCGTCCGGGAACGCCCAGCGGATCGGGTGGGTCACCGAGAACACCCAGCGCCCGCCCGGCCGCAGCACCCGGCGCACCTCGCGGAAGACCCGCACCGGATCGGCCACGAACGGCACCGCCCCGTACGCCGAGCACGCCAGGTCGAAGGAGCCGTCACGGAAGGGCAGCGCCCCCGCGTCCGCCTCCACCAGCGGGACCTCCCCGCCGATCCGCAGGGCGTGCTGGAGCTGCCGGTGCGACAGGTCGAGCGCCACCGGCCTGGCCCCCCGCGCCGCCAGCCAGCGCGAGCACTGCGCGGCGCCGGCGCCGATCTCCAGGACGTCGAGCCCCTTCAGTCCCTCCGCAGGCCCGAGCAGTCCGGCCTCGGCCTCGTCCAGCCCCTCCGGGCCCCACACGAACCGGTCGTCGCCGAGGAAGGCGCCGTGGTCGTTCTGGTACTCGTCGGCGTTCCGGTCCCACCAGCCCCGGCTGGCCCGGCTGCTCTCCGCGTCGCCCGTGTCACGCCGGGTCGCCACCGCCTCGTCGTCGTCCGTCTCGAAGCGGTCGTCCTGTCCGTACTCTTGGTTCATCTCGCCCGTCGATGTAGTTTGCGCTCAGTGCCGCGGAACGGCGGAGGCTTGCTGATGGCCTGTGGACGGACACGAATCGTGCCGGATTCGCGCACTTCTGTCCCGGCTGCGCGCTTCGCGCATTGACCCTGTCCGGCCGTCCCCGTATGCTAAAGGTTGCGCTGCGGGCCTGCGCGCCTCAGACGGAGCAGGCCGCGCTCGCACCTGTTGCAGTCCCCTCGGTTTTCGAGGCGCCCCCGGTCTCCGGATGGCGCTTCATCAGCTGTCTGGCTTCTTCAGTGCGATACGGGCTCTCGGCGTAGCAGTACCTACGACTTTCTGTCCGTAACCGGAGCCCTTTCCCACATGACGAGCAGCACCGAGACCACCGCCACCAGCACCACCCCGCAGGTTGCGGTCAACGACATCGGTAACGAGGAAGCCTTCCTCGCCGCGATCGACGAGACGATCAAGTACTTCAACGACGGCGACATCGTCGACGGCGTCATCGTGAAGGTCGACCGGGACGAGGTCCTGCTCGACATCGGTTACAAGACCGAAGGTGTCATCCCGAGCCGCGAGCTCTCGATCAAGCACGACGTCGACCCCAACGAGGTCGTCAAGGTCGGCGACGAGATCGAGGCCCTGGTTCTCCAGAAGGAGGACAAGGAAGGCCGCCTGATCCTCTCGAAGAAGCGCGCCCAGTACGAGCGCGCCTGGGGCACCATCGAGAAGATCAAGGAAGAGGACGGCATCGTCACCGGTACCGTCATCGAGGTCGTCAAGGGTGGTCTCATCCTCGACATCGGCCTCCGCGGCTTCCTCCCGGCCTCCCTGGTCGAGATGCGTCGCGTCCGCGACCTCCAGCCCTACGTGGGCAAGGAGCTCGAGGCGAAGATCATCGAGCTGGACAAGAACCGCAACAACGTGGTCCTGTCCCGCCGCGCCTGGCTCGAGCAGACCCAGTCCGAGGTCCGCCAGACCTTCCTCACGACCCTCCAGAAGGGTCAGGTCCGCTCCGGCGTCGTGTCCTCGATCGTCAACTTCGGTGCCTTCGTGGACCTGGGTGGCGTCGACGGTCTCGTTCACGTCTCCGAGCTGTCCTGGAAGCACATCGACCACCCGTCCGAGGTTGTCGAGGTCGGCCAGGAGGTCACCGTCGAGGTTCTCGACGTGGACATGGACCGCGAGCGTGTCTCCCTGTCGCTGAAGGCGACGCAGGAGGACCCGTGGCAGCAGTTCGCCCGGACGCACCAGATCGGCCAGGTCGTTCCCGGCAAGGTCACCAAGCTGGTTCCGTTCGGTGCGTTCGTCCGCGTGGACGAGGGCATCGAGGGTCTGGTCCACATCTCCGAGCTGGCCGAGCGCCACGTGGAGATCCCGGAGCAGGTCGTCCAGGTCAACGACGAGATCTTCGTCAAGGTCATCGACATCGACCTGGAGCGTCGCCGGATCTCGCTGTCCCTGAAGCAGGCCAACGAGTCCTTCGGTGCCGACCCGGCGTCGGTCGAGTTCGACCCGACCCTGTACGGCATGGCCGCGTCCTACGACGACCAGGGCAACTACATCTACCCCGAGGGCTTCGACCCCGAGACCAACGACTGGCTCGAGGGCTACGAGACCCAGCGCGAGGCCTGGGAGGCGCAGTACGCCGAGGCGCAGGCGCGCTTCGAGCAGCACCAGGCCCAGGTCATCAAGTCCCGCGAGGCCGACGAGGCCGCCGCTGCCGAGGGTGCTGCCGCCCCGGCCGCCGGCAACGCCGGTGCGGGCATCTCGGGCGGTTCCTACTCCTCGGAGTCGGACGACAGCGCCGGCGCCCTGGCGTCGGACGAGGCTCTCGCCGCCCTGCGCGAGAAGCTGGCCGGCGGCCAGAGCTGAACAGGCTCACCGCTGAGCAGCGCTAGCCGCTAGCACCACACCGGGGCCCGCTCCCTCCCGGGGGAGCGGGCCCCGGTCGTTTTTCCGCCACATGTGCCCGAACGGGCCCCGGCGGGAATGACCTTGCGCCCCGGGGTGTTCTTCCGGGAGACGCGAGGAGGAGCGGTAACCGTGCTTGATCCCCAGGATTTGTACGAATGGGACGCCAAGGGCCTGGCCGTGGTCGACGTGGCCCTTGCACAGGAGTCGACCGGGCTGGTCATGCTCTACCACTTCGACGGCTACATCGACGCGGGAGAGGCCGGCGAGCAGATCGTTGAGCGGGTGCTCGAAGCCCTGCCCAACCAGGTGGTCGCCCGCTTCGACCACGACCGGCTGGTGGACTACCGGGCCCGCCGCCCCCTGCTGACCTTCCGGCGCGACCGCTGGGCCGGGTACGAGACGCCGGCCATCGAGGTCCGCCTCGTCCAGGACGCCACCGGCGCCCCCTTCCTCGTCCTCTCCGGCCCCGAGCCGGACGTCGAGTGGGAGCGCTTCGCCGCCGCCGTCGCCCAGATCGTCGAACGGCTCGGCGTACGGCTCGCGGTCAACTTCCACGGCATCCCCATGGGCGTGCCCCACACCCGGCCCGTCGGCCTCACCCCGCACGGCAACCGCACCGACCTCATGCCCGGCCACCGCAGCCCCTTCGACGAGGCCCAGGTGCCCGGCAGCGCCGAGTCCCTGATCGAGTTCCGGCTCTCCGAGGCCGGTTTCGACACCCTCGGCGTGGCCGCCCACGTACCGCACTACGTGGCCCGCTCCCCCTACCCGGACGCGGCGCTCACCGTCCTGGAGGCCGTCACCGCCGCCACCGGCCTCGTCCTTCCCGGCGTCGCCCACGGGCTGCGCACCGAGGCCCGCCGCACCCAGACCGAGATCGACCGCCAGATCGGCGCCGGCGACGAGGAACTGGTCGCCCTGGTCCAGGGGCTGGAGCACCAGTACGACGCGATGGCCGGCGCGGAGACCCGCGGCAGCCTGGTCGCCGAGCCCGTCGACCTGCCCTCGGCCGACGAACTGGGCCGGGAGTTCGAGCGCTTCCTCGCCGAACGGGAGGGCGACTCCTAGCCCTCCCCGACCCGGTCCGGGAAGCACGGCCTAAGCTGCCGACCATGCTGAAGATTGGCCTGACCGGCGGCATCGGCGCCGGCAAGAGTGAGGTGTCGCGGCTGCTCGTCTCGTACGGGGCCGTGCTGATCGACGCGGACCGGATCGCCCGCGAGGTCGTCGAACCGGGCACCGAGGGGCTCGCGGCGGTCGTGGCCGCCTTCGGGGAGGACGTCCTCACCGGGGACGGCACCCTCGACCGGCCGAGACTCGGCTCCATCGTCTTCGCCGACCCCGAGCGGCTGGCCACGCTCAACGCCATCGTGCACCCGCTCGTCGGCGCCCGGTCGGCCGAGCTGGAGAGCGCGGCCGGCCCCGGGGACGTGGTGATCCACGACGTGCCCCTGCTCACCGAGAACGGCCTCGCGCCCCTCTACGACCTCGTGGTCGTCGTCGACGCCTCGCCCGAAACCCAGCTCGACCGGCTGGTACGGCTCCGGGGCATGGCCGAGGAGGAGGCGAAGGCCCGTATGGCAGCCCAGGCCACGCGGGCGGCACGACTGGAGATCGCGGACCTCGTGATCGACAACGACGGCCCGCTGGACGCGCTGGAACCGCAGGTGCGGAAGGTGTGGGAAGAGCTGGAGCGCCGAGCGGCCGAGACCGTCTAGAACACCGTGACCCCTCGTCCGGTGTCCGGCACCCGGATCGTGGGAAGGATGCAGTTCATGGCCGAGAGAAATCCGGAGACGCACGTCATCGACTTCCGTGCCGCCGAGCAGCTGCTGGCCGCACGGGACCCGCGTGGTGCCGTGAAACTGCTGGACTCGGTCATCGCCGAGCACCCGGAGAACACGGCGGCCCGGCTGCTGCGGGCGCGGGCCTTCTTCGCCGCCGCCCAGCTGCGACCCGCGCAGCTGGAGTTCGAGCTGGTGCTGGAGCGCGAGCCGGACAACGCCTTCGCCCACTTCGCGCTCGCCCGCACCCTCCAGCGCTCCGGGCAGGACGCCCAGGCCACCCGGCACTTCCGGCTGGCCGCCGCGCTCGACCCCAGGCCCGAGTACGTACGGGCCGCCGGATTCGACGCCGGGGACTGACCGGCCCCGTCCGCCGGGGCCTCAGCGGTCGTCGCGGTCCCGGCCGGCGTCGTCCCGGTTCCGGGGCCGGCCGTCGCCGTGATCCGGTTCGTACGGCGGGATGTCGCGGCCCGGCTGCCAGTGCGGGCCCTGCCGGAGATGGCGCAGGACCATCGACATGTCGGCCGCGACCACCAGGAGCAGCGCCCCGCAGGCCGCCGCCCAGCCGGGGCGGCCCACCAGCACGAAGACGACCGTGCCGAAGACCGCCCACACCATTCCCCAGGCACTCAGCCAGAACCGCAGCCGCAGCGCGCTGCGCGCGGTGACCGGCTCGCTTCCGGTACGCATGACGGCGCCCTCTTCCGTCGGATCCCTGTGGGCACTTCCAGCATGTACCCGCCCGGGGACGAAGGGAACGGCGCCGGCCCGCGGCTCAGTGCACCAGGGAGTAGCTGCGCCAGGGCAGGGTGCCCGGCACGATGGAGTCGGTGCTGTTGGTGGGCAGGTAGATCGGCTCCTCGCCCCGGCAGTGCGGGGTCCGGTAGAGGATCAGGTCGATCAGGGTGCCGTTCTCCACCCGGGTCGCGCCCAGCGGGAGCCGGTGGCAGCCCTTCACCGGCGGACTCATCACCCGCACGACCTTCTCCCCGCGCGTCTCGTACGTGACGGGGCCGACGGCGGTGCGGCCGAGGCCCGAGCAGCCCGCGACCGTGAGCGTGAGCAGCACGGCCCCGGTGGCGGTCGTGAGACGCCGGCGAACGGACATGGCGGATCCCCTTCGATCGGGCGGGCGAGGCGGTCGGCGGCAGCCCCGGGGGCGAAAAGCCCTGGTCGACGCCACCCTCCCGCTCCCGGGCGCCGCTGTCACCCGGTGTTGGGCCGGTCGGGGGACGCGCGCCCGCGACCGTTGTCAGACCCCGCCCGTAAGGTCGGGGGTACCGACGCGGAAGCTCCCCGTCGGCCCGGTGGACCCCGGGGGGAGAAGGGCGGCAGATGACGGAGCGCTGGACGGCCCGTGCCGCCGTCTTCCTGCCGGCCGCGCTGCCGCGCGACGGCCGGATCGCCCTCTGGGCTCCCGACGGCGCCGCCCTGCCCGCGCCCGACGGCCTCGCCGGCGCGGAGCCCACCCGGATCACCGTCGTCCGTCGGCACGGCGCCGGTACGCGCCGCCGGGAGGTCCCCGCCGTCACCCTGCCCGTGGCCACCGCGCTCCCGCTCCTCGTCGCCGCCCGGCACCGTCCCGCCGCCCATCCCGCCACCGCCTGCTGGGGCGCGGCGGCCCTGCACGCCCTGCACCTCGTCGCCCGTGGCCGGCTGCTGCCCGGACTGACCGCGGACGACCTGGACGCCTGGCGGGCGGGCCCGCTCGACGCCGAGGACATCGCCCATCTGCGGGCCGTCGCCGCCGCCATGCCGTACGAGGCGCACGCGGTGCCCGTCGCGGGATCCGGCCCGCTCGGACTGCCCGATCCGGAGGCCCTGGTGCGGGCCTTCCTCGACGCGGTCGCCGACACCCTGCCCCGCACGCCCGCCGCCGTGCACGCGGTCGGCGCGCCCTTCGCCGCCGCCGCGCCGCAGCACCTCCCCGGGGCCCGGGCCTGGGCCGCCGAGGCCGCCGCGGGCATGGACGCCGGGGTGCGGATCTCGCTCCGCCTCGACCTCTCCGCCGCCGAACTCTTCGACGGCGCCGACGAGGCCGAGGGCGGCCCCGACCGGCAGACGGCGGCCGCCGTCCTCCAGGTGCACAGCCTCGCCGACCCGACCCTCGTCATCGACGCCGCCGCCCTCTGGGCGGGGGAGGGCGAGCACTTCGGCCCCCGCGCCCGGATCGACGCCCTCCTCGCCCTGCGCCGCGCCGCCCGGATCTGGCCCCCGCTCGGCCGGCTCCTGGAGCGGGACGCGCCCGACGTCCTCGCCGTCGGCGAGGCCGAGCTGTACGAGCTGCTCGGTCCCGCCGCGGCCCGGCTCGCCGACGCCGGGGTCGCCCTGCACTGGCCGCGCGACCTGGCCCGCTCGCTCAGCGCCTCCGCCGTCGTCCGCCCCGCCCGCTCCGCGCCCGGCTCCGCCACCGACGGCACCAGCTTCTTCGACTCCACCGAACTGCTCCGCTTCGACTGGCAGCTCGCCCTCGACGGAGATCCGCTCACCCAGGGCGAGATGGACCACCTCGCCGAGGCCCACCGTCCCGTGGTACGGCTCCGAGACCGCTGGGTCGTCGTCGACCCCGACCTCGTCCGCAAGGCCCGCAAGCGCGAACTGGGCCTGCTCGAACCGGTCGACGCCCTCGCCGCCGCCCTCACCGGCAGCGCGGAGGTCGACGGCGAGACCGTCCCCGCCGTGCCCGTCGGCGCGCTCGCCGTCCTCCGCGACCGGCTCCTCGCCGGACCCGAGCCGGCCGAGCCACCGGCCGGACTCACCGCGACGCTGCGGGACTACCAGCTCCGCGGCCTCGCCTGGCTCGACCTGATGACCTCGCTCGGCCTCGGCGGCTGCCTCGCCGACGACATGGGACTCGGCAAGACCGTCACCGTCCTCGCCCTCCATCTGCGCCGGGCCCGCCGCGAACCCACCCTCGTGGTCTGCCCCGCCTCCCTCCTCGGCAACTGGCAGCGGGAAGCGGCGAAGTTCGCCCCCGGCGTGCCCGTCCGCCGCTTCCACGGCACCGCGCGCGAACTCGGCGAACTCGACGGCGGGATCGTCCTCACCACCTACGGCACCCTGCGCACCCGTGCCGGCCGGCTCGCCGAGCGGTCCTGGGGGATGATCGTCGCCGACGAGGCCCAGCACGTGAAGAACCCGTTCTCCGCGACCGCCAAGGCGCTCCGCACCATCCCCACGCCCGCCCGGGTCGCCCTCACCGGCACCCCCGTGGAGAACAACCTCTCCGAGCTGTGGGCCATCCTCGACTGGACCACCCCCGGACTCCTCGGTCCTCTCAAGGCCTTCCGCTCCCGCCACGCCCGCGCCGCCGAGAACCACGAGGAGCTGGAGAACGAGGAGGCGGTCGAGCGGCTCGCCCGCCTCGTCCGCCCCTTCCTGCTGCGCCGCCGCAAGTCCGACCCCGGCATCGTTCCCGAGCTGCCGCCCAAGACCGAGTCCGACCACCCGGTACCGCTCACCCGTGAACAGGCCTCGCTGTACGAGGCGGTGGTCCGCGAGACCCTGGGCCTGATCGAGGCCGCCGAGGGGATGGCCCGCCGCGGACTGGTGATGAAGCTGCTGACCTCGCTCAAGCAGATCTGCAACCACCCCGCCCAGTACCTCAAGGAGGACGCCCCGCGCGGCGGCGGCACCGCCCGCCTCGCCGGCCGCTCCGGCAAGCTCGCCCTCCTCGACGAACTCCTCGACACCATCCTCGCCGAGGACGGCTCCGTGCTGGTCTTCACCCAGTACGTCACGATGGCCCGGCTCCTCTCCGACCACCTCACCGCGCGCGGGATCGGAAGCCAGCTCCTCCACGGAGGCACGCCCGTGGCCGAGCGGGAGCGGATGGTCGACCGCTTCCAGGCCGGCGAGGTCCCCGTCTTCCTGCTCTCCCTCAAGGCCGCCGGAACCGGCCTCAACCTCACCCGCGCCGGCCATGTCGTCCACTACGACCGCTGGTGGAACCCGGCGGTCGAGGACCAGGCCACCGACCGCGCCTACCGGATCGGCCAGACCCAGCCCGTCCAGGTCCACCGGCTCGTCACCGAGGGCACCGTCGAGGACCGCATCGCCGAACTGCTCCGCGCCAAGAAGGCCCTGGCCGAGGCCGTCCTGGGCTCCGGCGAGGCCGCCTTCACCGAACTCACCGACCGCGAACTGGCCGATCTGGTCTCCCTGAGGAGGTCCGCGTGAACCGCCCCGGAGCCCGGTCCGCCCGCCCCGCGCGCGGGGCCGGCCCCCGCCACGACGACCGCCGCCGCACCTTCCCGGCCGTCCCGCCCCGCGAGACCGCCGACGGGCGCTTCGCCGCCACCTGGTGGGGCAACGCCTGGGTGGCGGCCCTGGAGCGCACCGCGCTCGACCAGGCCCGCCTCGGTCGCGGCAGGGCCTACGCGGAGCGCGGCCACGTCGACGGCATCACCGTCACCCCCGGCCGGGTCGTCGCCTACGTCCACGGCAGCCGGATCCGCCCCTACCGCACCGAGATCCGGATGCGGACCCTCGGCGACGACGGCTGGGAGCTCTTCCTCGACGAGGCCGCCGCCCGCCCCGAGCACATGGCCGCCCTCCTCGACAAGGAGGTCCCGCACGCCCTGGAGGCGGTCGAGGGGCTGCTGCCCGCCCCCGGCGACCTGCTGCCCGACTGCTCCTGCCCCGACGACGGCTTCCCCTGCAAGCACGCCGCCGCCCTCTGCTACCAGGCCGCCCGCCTCCTCGACGAGGACCCCTTCGTCCTCTTCCTGATGCGCGGACGCGGCGAGGGGGAGCTCCTCGCCGAGCTCTCCCGGCGCAACGCCGCCCGGTCCGCCGCGGAGACCGCCGCCACCACGCCCGCGCTCCCCGCCGTGCCCGCCCGGGAGGTGCTCGCCGCCGGGCCCGCGCTGCCGCTGCCCCTGCCGCTGCCGCTCCCCGACCGGCCCGGGCGGCCCGCCGTCTTCCCGCCGGACCCGCACGCCCCCGACCCCCTCGCGCTCGACCTGCTGGCCGGCGAGGCCGCCGCGCGCGCCCACGCCTTCCTCGCCACCGGCCACGACCCGGTCGCCGACCTCACCCCCTGGCAGGACGCCGTCCGGCTCGCCGCCGCCCACCCCGGCTCCGGACTCACCGCCTCGACCCGCGCGCTCTACCGTGACCTGGCCGACGCGCTGGACCGGACCCCCACCGACCTCGCCCGCGCCGTCGCCGCCTGGCGCCAGGGCGGCGCGCCGGGCCTCGCGGTCCTGGAGGAGCCGTGGGACCCGCCCGCCGGTCCCTTCGACCGGGCCAGACCCGCCCTCCTCGCCGCCGACTTCCCGTCCTTCCGCCCCTGGCGCAACCGCCTCTCCACCGGCTCGCTCCAACTCCGGCTCGGCAAGGACGGCCTGTGGTACCCGTACGAATCGGATCGCGGCCGCGAGGACTGGTGGCCGCGCGGCACCCCCGATCCCGACCCGGTCGGAGCCCTCACCGAACTCCTCGGCCGCTAGGGACCGTCCGGGGCCGTCACTCGAACGGAGCCTCCCTCGAAGGAGTGAAACCCTCCTACGGCCGGATCCGGCAGACGCGTTCGTCGCGTTTATTCCGGTACGGGCACGTGCCCGTGCAACTCCGGAAGGCAGGAAGCCATGAGGCAGATGGGCCGAAGTGGTCTGGCCACACTGTTGGTCACGGGTGGTGCGCTCGCGCTGTCGGCGGGCGCCGCCCACGCGAACTCGGGTGCCGAGGGCGCCGCGGTCGGCTCGCCGGGAGTCGGTTCCGGCAACACGCTCCAGGTGCCGGTCCACGTACCGGTCAACCTCTGCGGGAACACGGTCAACGTCGTCGGGCTGCTCAACCCGGCCGTGGGCAACTCGTGCGCCAACGTCTCGGCCCCGGCCGGGGAGAAGCGGGACGGCGGTCCCGGCCGCACCCACAAGGACGAGGCCGTGACCCCGCGCGGCGGCGAGCAGACCGACACCCGCGGCGGCGCCTCCGGCGGCGGGGCGGCCAACGGCGGCGGAGCCACCGCCGAGAGCCACGCCGAGGGCTCCCCGGGCGTGCTGTCCGGGAACGGCCTCCAGCTCCCGGTCGACCTCCCGCTCAACGTCGTCGGCAACTCGGTCAACGTCGTGGGCATCGGCAACCCGGCCGTCGGCAACACCGGGGTCAACGCCCCGAGCACCCCCGAGGAGCCGCAGGTCGAGATCCCGACCCCGCGCCCGCAGACCCCGGTGCGCAACCTGCCGCCGAAGCCGGTTGCCGAGCAGGAGAAGCCCGCCGCCCCGGCGCCCGTCCTGGTGCCGCAGGGCGAGGCCTCCCATGCCGTGCTCGCCTCCACCGGCGGCGACTCCGTCGGCTACGCCGCCGCCGGCAGCGCCGCGCTCCTCCTCGGCGGCGCGCTGATGTACCGCCGCGCCCGCCGCGCCGGCGACCAGGTCTGACCCGGACCTCCCACGCCGGAGCCGGTCCCGCTGACGCCCGAGCCGTCAGCGGTCAGCCCGGCCCGGCGTCCCCTCCGCGCCCGTCGTGCCCGTCACGCCGGGCGCGTGCGTGTGTCCGGAGGCCGGCCCGCGCCAGGAGCGGAGCACCGTCTCGATGGCGGGGGAGACCCGGGTGCGGGCCTGGTGGCGGGGGACACCGCGCATCAGCAGCGCGTCGTACGGCGTGTCCACGTGCCGCACCGAGGCGCGGACCGCGGCCGTCACGGCGCCCCGGTCGAGGGCGCGTCCGGCGGCCGTCCTGCCCACCCGGCCGCTGCCCTTCGCGGAGGCGTGGACGGCGATCTCGACCGCCCGCTCCGGTGGCATCGCGGGGAAGAGCCGCAGGATCTCCATCCGCAGGGCCTCGGTGATCCCGGTGTCCCGCACGGCGCGCCGCTCCGCGTCCCGGACCCGGCGCCGCGCCCTGGCCTCCGCGTCGGCGAGGCAGGCCGCCTCCGCCTCGGCGAGGGCCGCCTCCTCGACGAGCAGCCCCTGGCGTTCGTACCGGGTGCGACGCCGGTTGTGGCGTACCACCACCGCCCAGAGGGTGCTCCGCTCCCGGGCGCGCCGGGTGAGCGCGGTGTCGCCCCGGCGCAGGAAGACGAGGTGGCCGAGGTCGGCGCAGTCCAGGCAGACCGGCCGGCCGTACTCGACGATCATCCGCTCCAGCGGGCCCTGCCGGCACTCCGAACAGCGACGGCGGCGGAGCGGCTCGACGACGACGGGGGCGACGAGGTCCATGGCCGCCGTCCTCAGCGGAGTCCGGGCGCCGCGGCGGCGACGAACCGGGAGAGGGCGCCCTTGGCCTGGTCGGACCGGCGGGCCCGGTCGGCGGTGCCCACCGCCTCGTGCATGCGGTGGGTGTCGTCGAAGGCGGCCTCGGCGAGCCGCCGCAGCTCCGCGTCGTCGCAGACCAACTGGACGCGGAAGAGGGCCTGCCGGGCGGCGGTCCGCTGCCGATAGGAGGCGTGGCGGGACTCCTCCGCCTCCTCGGAGCCGGGCTCCTCGGCCGTCCGGAACCAGCGGTCGTTCTGGCTGTGCCGGTACTCGACGACGGCTCCCGCGAAGGCGCTGTAGGTGGCGATCCGCTCCTGGCGGAGCTGTTCGTTCCGTGCGAGCGCGGCCGTGCGCAGGGTCATCCGTCCCTGGAACCAGTGCGTGGCGAACACGCCGAGAAGCGTGCCGGCCACCGCTATCAGCGCCACGTCCATGCCCTGGTCCTCCCCCGTGTCACCGTTCCCGGTCGCCCGAAGATCCTTCGGACAGTCAGATCATGGCATTGCGGCGGGGGTTGCGTCACCGCCGCACCGGGCGGCGAGAGCCGCCGCCAGCCGCTCCCGGGCCGCCGTCTGCGCGGCGATCCGGGCGTCGAGGACGGCGAGCCGCTCGCGGGCGATCTCCATCCCGCGGGCGGAGGGGCGCACCGACGGCAGGTCCCCGTCGAGGCAGGAACGGAAGGCCGCCACGTCGTCGAGGGTGAGCCCGGCGTCGAGGAGGTACCGGATGTTGGCGACGCGGACCACCGCGCCCTCCCCGTACACCCGGTAGCCGTTGGCCGCGCGGGCCGAGGAGACGAGCCCCGCCTGTTCGTAGTGGCGCAGGGACCGCGCCGACACGCCCGTCCTGCGGGCCAGTTCACCGATGCGCACCCGCGCAGTCGTATCACGCGACCAGCGCGCCCCCGTCGACCGGGAGCACGGTCCCGGTGAGGAAGGCGGCCTCGGGCGCGGCGAGCGCGGTGATCGCCCAGGCGACCTCCTCGGGCCGGCCGATCCGCCCGAGCGGGGTGTGGGCGAGCTGCCGGTCCCGTACCGCCCGGCGTCGCTCCGGTGTGAGGCCCATGTGGTCGGCGATCGGGGTCTCGATCGCGCCGGGGGCGACCGCCACCACCCGGACGCCGGCGGGCGCGAGCTCGACGGCCCAGCAGCGGGTGAGGGTCTCCAGGGCGCTCTTGGTCGCCGGATAGACCGAGTTGCCCGGCCAGCCGCGCTGGCCGACGGTCGTCGTCACGTTCACGACCACGCCCCCGGTGGCGCGCAGCGCGGGGACGGCGGCCTGGGTGAGCAGCACGGGTGCGAGGAGGTTGGTCTCCAGGAGGGGGGTGAGCGTGGCCCGGTCGAGGGTGCCCAGGGGGCCGCCGACGGCGATGCCCGCGTTGTTGACCAGGACGTCGAGGCGGCCGTGGTCGGCGAGCACCCGGCGTACGAGCTCCTCGGGCGCGCCTTCGGCGGTGATGTCAGCGGGGCGCGGGTGGATCGCCGTGGGGGCCTCGGCCGCGGTCTCGCGCAGGGGCTCGGCCCGTCGGCCCACGGCGATGACGGTCGCACCCTGCCGGGCGAAGGCGCGGGCGGTGGCCCGGCCGATGCCGGTGCCCGCGCCGGTGACGAGGACGACCCTGGGGGAGACGGTGGTGTCGGTGGTGTTCATGAGCCCGATGGTGGAACCGTGACGCCAGTGACAAGGTCAAGCCCGTGGGGTGTGCGGGGCAGAATGGGTGGGATGCGATACGAGGCGATCACCTGGGGCCGGATGGCCGGGCGGCTGGCGAGGCACGTGGACCGGCTCGTGCCCGGTGACGGCGGCGACCGGCTGAAGGTGGCCGTCGACGGGGCCCCGGCCGCCGGGGGCGAGGAGCTGGCCGGGCTGCTCGCGGAGCAGCTCCGGGACCGCGGGCGTCCGGTGCACGTCGTCGGGACCCAGGGGTTCCTGCGGCCCGCGTCGCTGCGGTTCGAGCACGGCAGGCAGGACCCCGACGCGTACTACGAGGGCTGGACCGACACCGGGGCCCTGTGGCGCGAGGTGTTCACGCCGCTGGAGCCCGGCGCCGACGGGCGGGTCCTGCCCGATCTGTGGGACCCGGTGAAGGACCGGGCGACCCGCAGCCCGTACGTGACGCTGCCGCCCGGCGGTGTCCTGGTGCTGCACGGGCCCTTCCTCCTCGGGCACTGGTTCCCCTTCGACCTGACCGTCCATCTGCGGCTGTCGCCCGGCGCCCTCGCGCGGCGTACCGGGGAGCCCTGGGCGCTGCCGGCCTTCGCCCGGTACGAGACGGAGGTCGACCCGGCCGGGACCGCCGAGGTCGTCGTACGGGCCGACGATCCGCGGCACCCGGCCTGGACCGGCCTCGGGGCGCTCGACTCAGACTGACGGCGGCCGGCCCGACGGCGGGTGGTCGGCCGGCGGCCGGTCGGACGGTGGGCGGCCACCCACCACGGTCACCGCCTCGGCGCCCGCCGCGCACCCCGCTCCCGCCGCTTCGGCCGGGTCCGCGCCCGAGAGCCGCGCCGCGAGGAAGGCGCCGGTGAACGCGTCGCCCGCGCCCGTCGAGTCCAGTCGGCGGTCCGCCGGCACGGCGGGGGCCGCGACCCGGGCGGTGACCGCGCCGGCCTCGGCGACCAGCGCGCCGGCCGCGCCCAGGGTCACGACCGCCAGCGGTACGCGTCGGCTCAGCTCCCGGGCCGCGGCCTCCGCGTCCGGGGCTCCGGTGAGCAGCCGGGCCTCGTCGGTGTTGGGCAGGAGCAGGGACGCGCCCTCCACGGCCGCGAGGAACCGCTCGGGGCCCAGCTCCGCGAGGAAGCCGGCCGACGCCGGGTCCACGCTCACCGGTATCCCCGCCGCCCGGGCGTCCCGCAGGGCGAGCAGGGCCGCCGCCCGGCTCGACGGGGCGAAGAAGAGGTAGCCGGAGAGGTGGAGCGCGGCCACGCCGTCGAGGAGTCCGGGGGACCAGTCGTCGGGGCAGAGGCGGAGTACGGCGCCGCTGTCCGTCAGGAAGGTCCGCTCGGCCGCCGCGTCGACCAGGGCGATCACGGTGGCCGTGGGGACCTCGGGGTCCGGCACCAGCAGCGGGCGCACGCCCGCCCCGGCCAGTTCCCGCTCGTGCCAGCCGGCCGAGTCCGCGCCGACCCGGGCGAGCAGTCGTACGTCCCGTCGGCCCGAACGGACGGCCCAGCAGGCCGCGTTGGCCCCCGCGCCGCCGGGCAGGGTGCGGATCGAGGCCGCCGTGTCCGTCGCGGGGGCGAGCGGGCCGCGGTGCCGGGCCACCACGTCCGTGACGACGTCCCCGACGATCAGCAGCGCACCGCCCGGACCCGGCTCCCCGGCCGCCGTCACCGCTCGCCCGCGGCGTACGCCACGGCGATCTCCGCCGCGAGCCGGACGTTGCCCCGCACCGCCGCCAGGTTGGCCTCCAGGGACGCGCCGTCCGTGTGCGTGGTCAGGTACTCCAGGAGGAAGGGCGTCACCGCCTGCCCGGTGATGCCCTTCTCCTTGAGCTCGGCGAGGCCCCGTGCCAGCACCCGGTCGTGCAGTGCCGGGTCCAGCTGCTCCGCCTCCGGCACCGGGTTGGCGACGACCAGCGCCGACCAGGGGCGGCCGAGCGCCTCCCGGGCCCGTATGACCGCGGCGACCTCGGCCGGGCTGCGCAGCGTCCAGTCGACCGGCTCCCCGGAGGAGGAGAGGTAGAAGCCGGGGAAGGTCTCCGTGCCGTACCCGGCGATCGTGACGCCCAGCGTCTCCAGGCGCTGGAGCGTCGCCGGGACGTCGAGGACGGACTTCACGCCCGCGCACACCACCGTGACGCCCACCTCGGCCAGCAGGCGCAGGTCGGCGGACTCGTCCTGGGTCTCGCGCCACTCGCGGTGCACCCCGCCGAGGCCGCCGGTGGCGAAGACCCGTATGCCCGCCGCGTCGGCCAGCCGGGCCGTCGCCGAGACCGTGGTCGCCCCGGTGGCCCCGGTGGCGAGCGCCGGGGCCAGGTCCCGGTGGCCGAGCTTGCGGACCGAGGGGTCCTCCGCGATCCGGGTCAGCCCCGCCCGGTCGAGGCCGATCCGCGCCACCCCGTCGAGCACCGCGACGGTGGCCGGCACGGCGCCCCCGGCCCGTACCGACTCCTCCAGCTCCACGGCCACGGCCAGGTTCCGCGGGCGCGGCAGGCCGTGGGCGATGATCGTCGATTCGAGCGCGACGACGGGCCGGCGCTCGTGGAGCGCCTCGCGTACCTCTTCGGACACCAGTGTGGTCGTGGTCATGGTCCATTTCTGGCGCGAGCGCCCGCCCCGCAAACACCTCTGGCGATCTCCCGCCACCCCCCTTTCGCACGGGGGTGCGAGCGGGGTACGGATTCGGTTCCCGGGCGCCGGGCGCCGCGGGGCCGAGCGGGGCACGACCCGCCGCAGCGCCGGGAAAGACCCCGGTGCGGAATCCGTCGCCCGCTGCCCGGGTCGGTAACGTGCCTGGTCAGGGCGGTGAACGGAGGGATTCGTTCCGCCGTCCCGGTGGCATGTGCCCTCGGGGGATCCGGCTACAGTCACCGCCCATGACGACTCACGACCTCCCCTCCTTCGCCGTCCACATCCCCGACGCCGAGCTGGAAGCCGACCCGCTCGACCCCGGCCAGATCGTGTCCGGCACCCCCGAGGTGTCCGGCAAGGTGCTGTGGGAGTCCGCCGACGGCAAGCAGCTGCGGGGCATCTGGCAGATCACCCCCGGTGTCGTGACCGACACGGAGGCGAACGAGCTCTTCGTCGTCGTCAGCGGCCGGGCCACCGTCGCCGTCGAGGGCGGCGACACGATGGAGATCGGGCCCGGCGACGCCTGTGTGCTGCGCGAGGGCGACCGGACGACGTGGACCGTCCACGAGACGCTGCGCAAGGCGTACCACATCACCCTGCCCTGAACCGGGAGCGGTCAGGCCCTGCGGAGCACGCCCCGCAGGGCCAGGGCCGCCATCGGCAGCAGGAGGCAGGCGGCGAGGGCGTTGAGCGGCCCGTAGCCCGTCCGGGAGACGATGACGCCGGCCACCAGGCCGCCGATGCCCGCCGCCGCGTTCATCACCGTGTCCGAGAGGCCCTGGACGGCCGCCCGCGCCGCCTGCGGCACCGAGTCCGTCAGCAGCGCCGAACCCGACACCAGGCCGGCCGACCAGCCGAGCCCCAGCACGAAGAGGCCGGCCGCGGTCCTGGGGTGGCTCGCGCCGGCGGTGCCCGCGAGCAGCGCCGCGAGTCCCAGGAGCCCGACCGCGAGGCCGATCACCGCGAGCCGGCCGAGCCGGTCGGAGAGCCAGCCCATGACGGGCGAGAACGCGTACATGCCCGCGATGTGCACGCTGATGACGAGCCCGATCAGCTCGATGCCGGCCCCGTGGTGGGTGAGCGCCACCGGGGTCATCGACATGATCGACACCATCACCGTGTGCGAGGCGGCCACCGTGACCAGCGCGATCCGGGCCCGTGGCGACTCCCGGACCGCCCGCAGCCCGTCGCGCAGCGCCCGGCCCTTCGACCGGTCGGCCGCCCCGGACCCGTCCCTGCTCTCGGACCCGTCCCTGCCCGCGGACCCGACTCCGGCCGCCGCCGTGACCTCGTCCCCCGTCTCGTCCCCGGCGGCCAGCGCCCGTGCCGTCAGCAGCGGATCGGGTCGCAGCAGCAGCGTCACCACCAGCGCCGAGACCAGGAAGACCACCGCGGCCCACAGGAACGGCCCGGCCGCCACGGGTATGCCGAGGCCCGAGACGCTCCGCCCGGCCGGCGCCGCGATGTTCGGGCCGAGGACGGCGCCGATCGAGGTCGCCCACACCACCGTCGAGATGGCCCGGGCCCGCCGGTCCGGCTCCGCCAGGTCGGCGGCGGCGAACCGGGCCGCGAGATTGGCCGAGGACCCCGCCCCGAAGCCCACCAGACCCGTCAGCAGCACCGGGAAGCTGTCGAGCACCGCGCCGAGCACCACGACCCCCGCACCGAGGGCGCCCAGCAGATAGGCGAGCACCAGCCCGGCCCGCCGCCCCCGTCGCGTCATCAGCGCCGCCAGCGGCATCGCGAGCAGCGCGGGCCCGGCGACCGTCGCCGTCGAGGCGAGCCCGGCCAGCGCGTCGGTACCGCTCACCTCGGTGGCGAGGACGGCGGCGAGCGCGACGCCGGTGGCGATCCCGAGGCCGCCGAGGATCTGGGTGGCGACGAGCACGGCCTGGACCCGCCGGCGCAGCGCCGGCAGGCCGGCGGGGGAGAGCGGGCCGGGTATCTCCCCGGATGCGGTGGTGTCAGGGGCGTCGGGCGTTTCGGTCACTACCGGAGTGTGCCAGTCCGCCCGTCCGACAGGAATGCCCGGGTGCGTGAATCCCCAGGTGGGCGCCGATGTCACGGCCGCGCCGGGGGCTCGGTCCGGTGCTCAGAACAGTGGTTCCGGAAGCACGCCCTCCAGCGCGAGCAGTCTTCGCTTCGTCTCCAGGCCGCCGCCGAACCCGCCGAGCCCGCCGTCGCTCTCCACCACCCGGTGGCACGGCACCACCACCGGCAGCGGGTTGGCTCCCATCGCCGCCCCCACCGCCTGTGCCGCCCCCGGCTGGCCGACGCGCCGCGCCAGCTCGCCGTAACCGACCACCGTGCCGTACGGCACGCCGGTGGCCAGCTCGCGCAGCACCTGGCGGTTGAAGCCGGTCGTCAGCGACCAGTCCAGCGGCAGGTCGAAGGCGTGCGGCGCGCCCGCGAAGTACCGCTCCAGCTGCCGCACCGGCTCCGCGAGCAGGCCCGTCTCGCACGCGACGGCACGGCCGCCCAGCTGCTCGGCGAGCCGCTCCGGCATCCGCTCGCCGCGGTGCCCGCCCGCGTGGAACTCGACCCGCACGAGCCCCCGCCCGGTGGCCGCCAGGAAGAGCGGGCCGATGTCGCTCTCCACCACCGTCCACTCGGCCCGCACGCCGCGGGGTCCCTCCTCGATGTCCATGCCCTCACCGTACGGCCCGGCACCGACAGCCCGACCCGGATAAGCCCCACCGCCCTTTCCGGCCACTGTCTGGCCGACGCCTGTCGGCCAAAACGGTCGTTCGGCGGCGATCCGGCGGTGTGACCCCCTCCTGAGGTCACGGACCGGTCTCGCTCCGGTCTCGCGACCGGAAAATCCCCGGTCAGGTGCCCGCGGGGCCCCCGGCGGGCCATAATCTCGCCCCGGTAGTACTACCCAGCGGTACCGACTGTTTTCGGACGTCCATGCGCCAGGGGTGGGAGGGCATGCGCTCATGCAGGGCACGGTCGACGGATTCAGCTACGGGCTCGTCACACCGGTGGCGGCCTTTCTCATGGCCTGCCTCGGCGGCGCCCTGGGGCTGAGATGCACGACCCGCTCGCTGCGCCACCGGGACTCCTTCAAGGCCGGCTGGCTCGCCCTTGGCTCCACCTCCATCGGCACCGGCAT
This sequence comes from Streptomyces sp. NPDC056503, assembly GCF_042794995.1. Taxonomy (NCBI): domain Bacteria; kingdom Bacillati; phylum Actinomycetota; class Actinomycetes; order Kitasatosporales; family Streptomycetaceae; genus Streptomyces; species Streptomyces sp. NPDC056503. The sequence goes on along the minus strand of NZ_JBHTST010000064.1, from coordinate 16,255 downwards.
CTGGACCATGCACTTCATCGCGATGATGGGCTTCACGGTCGAGCGGGCGCCGATCGACTACGACCGGCCGATCACCTTCGCCAGCCTCGCCGTGGCCGTCGTCATGGTCGGCATCGGCATCTTCATCGTCGGCTACCGGGGCGCCACCGCGCTCACCCTCGTCACCGGCGGCACCATCACGGGGCTCGGCGTCGCCACCATGCACTACCTCGGCATGGCCGGGATGCGGCTGCCGGGCCGGATCGACTACGACACCCCGACCGTCGCCCTCTCCGTGGTCATCGCCGTCGTCGCCGCCACCACCGCCCTCTGGGCGGCGGTCTCCGTCCACGGCTTCCTCGCCAGCCTCGGGGCCAGCCTCGTCATGGGCGTCGCCGTCAGCGGCATGCACTACACCGCCATGGCGGCCGTCAGCGTCCACCTGCACGCCACCCCGGCCTCGGGCACCGGGGCCACCACGGGCTCGCTGCTGCTGCCCATGCTGATCGGCCCCGCCGTCTTCCTCATCCTGGCCGCCGTCGTCGTCATGTTCGACCCGCTGCTCGTCATGGGCGACCCGGACTGGCAGCGGCCCTCGGCCCGCTCCCCGTACCGCCCCGGCGTCCCCGCCCCCCGGCACGTCCCCAGCCACGGCGAGCCCGCGAACTGGACCGCCCGTCCCGCCGGACGCGGCTCCCGCCGCTCCGCGCCGCGCGGCGGACACCGCTCGCAGGACTGGTGACACCCCCGCCGCGCGGGGCCCGCGCGGCGATCGCCCCCCGACTGTCGGTGGCGGGTCGTACGGTGGGGGCATGCGGCCCGTTTCCAAGATCGAACGTTCGGTGGCGCCCTTCGAGGTCGTCTCCTCCTACCAGCCGAGCGGCGACCAGCCGGCGGCCATCGCCGAGCTGGACCGGCGCGTCCGCGCCGGCGAGAAGGACGTCGTCCTGCTCGGCGCCACCGGCACCGGCAAGTCGGCCACCACGGCCTGGATGATCGAGAAGCTCCAGCGCCCCACCCTGGTGATGGCGCCGAACAAGACCCTGGCCGCCCAGCTGGCGAACGAGTTCCGCGAGCTGCTGCCCAACAACGCGGTCGAGTACTTCGTCTCGTACTACGACTACTACCAGCCCGAGGCGTACGTCCCGCAGTCGGACACCTACATCGAGAAGGACTCCTCGATCAACGAGGAGGTCGAGCGGCTGCGCCACTCCGCCACCAACTCCCTGCTCACCCGCAGGGACGTGGTCGTGGTCGCCTCCGTCTCCTGCATCTACGGCCTCGGCACCCCACAGGAGTACGTGGACCGCATGGTCCCCCTCCGGGTCGGCGACGAGATCGACCGGGACCAGCTGCTCCGCCGCTTCGTCGACATCCAGTACACGCGCAACGACCTCGCCTTCACCCGGGGCACCTTCCGGGTCCGCGGCGACACCATCGAGATCTTCCCCGTGTACGAGGAGCTCGCCGTCCGCATCGAGATGTTCGGCGACGAGATCGAGGCGCTCTCCACCCTCCACCCGCTCACCGGCGAGATCATCAGCGACGACCGGCAGCTGTACGTCTTCCCCGCCAGCCACTACGTCGCCGGACCCGAGCGCATGGGACGGGCCGTCAACGACATCGAGCGCGAGCTCGACCAGCGCCTGAAGGAGCTGGACAAGCAGGGCAAGATGCTGGAGGCCCAGCGGCTCCGGATGCGCACCACCTACGACATCGAGATGATGCGCCAGATCGGCTCCTGCTCCGGCATCGAGAACTACTCGATGCACTTCGACGGCCGCGAGCCCGGCTCCCCGCCCAACACCCTCCTCGACTACTTCCCCGAGGACTTCCTCCTCGTCATCGACGAGTCGCACGTCACCGTGCCGCAGATCGGCGCCATGTACGAGGGCGACGCCTCCCGCAAGCGGACCCTCGTCGACCACGGCTTCCGGCTCCCCTCCGCCCTCGACAACCGCCCGCTGAAGTGGGAGGAGTTCCAGGAGCGGATCGGCCAGACCGTCTACCTCTCCGCCACCCCCGGCACCTACGAGCTGTCCCGCTCCGACGGCTTCGTCGAGCAGATCATCCGCCCCACCGGCCTCGTCGACCCCGAGGTCGTCGTCAAGCCCACCGAGGGCCAGATCGACGACCTGGTCCACGAGATCCGGCTGCGCGCCGAGCGGGACGAGCGCGTCCTCGTCACCACCCTCACCAAGAAGATGGCCGAGGACCTCACCGACTACTTCCTGGAGCTCGGCATCCAGGTCCGCTACCTCCACAGCGACGTGGACACCCTGCGCCGCATCGAGCTGCTGCGCGAGCTGCGCTCCGGCGAGTACGACGTCCTCGTGGGCATCAACCTGCTCCGCGAGGGCCTCGACCTCCCGGAGGTCTCCCTCGTCGCCATCCTCGACGCCGACAAGCAGGGCTTCCTGCGCTCCGGGACCTCCCTGATCCAGACCATCGGCCGCGCCGCGCGCAACGTCTCCGGCCAGGTCCACATGTACGCCGACACCATCACCCCGGCGATGGCCCAGGCCATCGACGAGACCAACCGCCGCCGCGAGAAGCAGGTCGCCTACAACAAGGAGCACGGGATCGACCCCCAGCCGCTCCGCAAGAAGATCAACGACATCGTCGCCACCATCGCGCGCGAGGAGGTCGACACCGAGCAGCTGCTCGGCACCGGCTACCGCCAGGGCAAGGACGGCAAGGGCGCCAAGTCCCCGGTGCCCTCGCTCGCCGCGCACGGCCCGAAGGCGAAGGCCGGCAAGGCGGGCGCCAAGGGGGGCTCGACGCTGGAGCTCGGCGACCGTCCCGCCGCCGAACTGGCCTCGGTCATCGAGGAGATGACCGAGCGGATGCGCGCGGCCGCCGCCGAGCTGCAGTTCGAGGTGGCCGCCCGGCTGCGCGACGAGGTCTCCGAGCTGAAGAAGGAGCTGCGCCAGATGAAGGAGGCGGGCCTGGCGTGACCCGTGGTGGCCCGGTGTGTTGCAAGACCGACACAAAACCGGGCCTCCCCCGGCACGTTGTCAGTGGCCCTGCGTAGGGTGCTGCCACAACGACGAGAGGGGCAGCGCGTGACGGTCAACATGACCAAGGGGCAGGCCATCAGCCTGGAGAAGCAGGGCGGGGGCAGCCTCACCCAGGTGCGGATGGGGCTCGGCTGGCAGGCGGCGCCGCGCCGGGGGCTCTTCGGCTCGCGCACCCGCGAGATCGACCTGGACGCCTCCGCGGTGCTCTTCGCCGAGAAGCAGCCCGTGGACGTGGTCTTCTTCCGTCACCTGGTCAGCGACGACGGCTCCGTCCGTCACACCGGGGACAACCTCGTGGGCGGCGTGGGCCAGGGCGGCGACGACGAGGCCATCCTCGTCGACCTCCAGCGGGTGCCCGTCCACATCGACCAGATCGTCTTCACGGTGAACTCCTTCACCGGGCAGACGTTCCAGGAGGTGCAGAACGCCTTCTGCCGGATCGTCGACGAGACGAACGGCCAGGAGCTCGCGCGCTACACCCTCGACGGCGGCGGCCAGTACACCGCGCAGATCATGGCGAAGGTGCACCGGGCCGGCGCCGGCTGGCAGATGACCGCCCTGGGCAACCCGGCCAACGGCCGCACCTTCCAGGACCTGATGCCGGCGATCCTGCCGCACCTGTAGGCGGACCCGCGGGGCGCTTCCACCGCCCCGCCGCCGCACCGCAGCTCCCGACGGGCACCGGCCCGCCGGGAGCTGTCCCGCGTGACCGCATGCCGCGTGACGACACGACCGTATGACCGCATGGCGACACGACCGCGTGACCACACGACGGCACGACGCCATGACCGACCCGAAGCGCCGAGGGGAAACAGAGTCCAGATGACGGCCGAGCTGGTCCGGGGGCAGAACCACCCCCTGCCCGACACCCGACTCGAACTCCGGGTCTCCGCCGGACACCCGGTCGTCGCCGGGGCCACCCTCGGCGACGAGCAGGGCCGCGTGGCCGGCGCCGAGTGGATCGCCCACCCCGGCGCGCCCGTACGTCCCGGGGTCGAGGTGCCCGGCGAGGTCGCGGCCGAGCACCGGATCGCCGTGGACCTCGCGGCGCTCCCGGACGCCGTGCACCGGCTCTCCCTGCTCCTGGCACTGCCGCAGGGCGGAGGCGGCCCGGCCCGCTTCGGCACCGCCGCCGCCCCCTTCGTGACCGTCGCCGACCCGGCGGGCGGGGCGGTCGCCACGTACACCATCACCGGCCTCGACCAGGAGTCCGCCGTCGTCGCCCTGGAGCTCTACCGCCGCCAGGGTGTCTGGAAGGTCCGTGCCGTCGGGCAGGGGTACGAGGGCGGGCTCGCCGACCTCCTCGCCGACCAGGGCGCTCCGGCCGCCGCCGACCTCGCCGCCGCCGTCCTGCACGCGGCCGCCCCGGCCCCCGCCTCCACCGGCGCCCCGGTGCCGCCGCCCCTGGTCCCCGAGACCGCCCCGGCCGACCCCTCCTCCTCCACCACCACCATCAGCTACGCCCACCCGGGCCGCCGCCCCGCCGCCCCGCCCGCCGCGCCGGCGACCGGCCGGGACGCCGGCGCGGGAGACGTACCGCGCCGGCCGGCCGAGCCGCCGGCCCCGGCCGCGGAGTCCCGGCCGGCCCCGGTCGCCGGGGACGCCACCGGCTGGACCATGGACGAGCGGCTCTACAACCAGGTGTGGGGCATGTTCGAGGACCTGGCCCGTACCGTCGCGGCCTACCGCAGCGCCCGCGACTTCGCCGACAACCGCCTCGACCGGGCCATCGACCAGGTCCTCGCCGACCCGAGCAGCCGTGTCGGCGGGGCCGGCGACGCCGCCCGGGCCGCCGCCCGGGCCACGCACGAGGAGCTCATGGACCGGGCCCAGGAGGTCCTCGACCGGGACCTCGCCCAGCTCACCGCCGAGTCCGAGGTGGTCGAGCCGGCCCTGCCCGTCGCCTACGCCCGCTGGGACAACCCCGCCTGGCACGCCTACCGGTCTCCGGAAGAACCCCCGATGGCGGTCCGCCTCGGCGACCTCCACCTCCCCGAGCGGAGCGCCCTCCGGGTCCCCTTCCTGGTCCGGCTCCCGCTGGAGCGCGGACTGTGGGTGGACTCGGGGCCCGGGCGCACCTCGGCCGCCGGTCTGCTCGACGAGGCCGAACTGCGCCGCCTCGCCCTGGACAGCGCCGTCGCCCACACCGCCCGGCTGCTCGCCGCCCACCCCGCGGGCGCCCTCACCGTCCATGTGATCGACCCGGCCGGCGGTGGGGCCGCCGCCTTCGCGCCGCTCGTCGAGACCGGGGTCCTCGCCGCGCCGCCCGCCCGGGGCGCGGCCGGGGTCACCGACGTCCTCGCGCAGCTGACCGAGCGGGTCGACCTGCTGCAGATGGCGGTGCGCGGCGACGCCTCCGAGGACCTGCCGCCCGGCTTCGACCCGGCCCGTCAGCTGCTCGTCGTCCACGACTTCCCGCACGGCTTCGACGACCGGGCCGTCACCAGGCTCCGCTACCTCGCCGACGAGGGCCCCTCGGTCGGCGTCCACCTGCTGATGGTCGCGGACCGGGCGGACGCCGCCGCGTACGGGCCGGTGCTCGACCCGCTGTGGCGCTCGCTGCTGCGGCTCACCCCGGTGCCCGACGACCACCTCGCCGACCCGTGGGTCGGCCACGCCTGGACGTACGAGCCGCCGACGATCCCGCCGGGCAGCGCGGTGCTCTGGCAGGTCCTCGGACAGGTCGGGGAGGCGCGCCGACGGAACTTCGGCTGATCTCGGCACAGCCGAGCCAACCGGTTCCGACCTGGCCTTTTGAGCCCTCTTTACCCTTTCCTTTACCTTCTCTTGGTTCTTCGGGTACTCTCTTCCTCAGCGGAGGGGAGTACTCCCCATGCGCGGCGTACCCGTCAATACGGACGGATCAAGGACATCCGGTCCCGGGGCGTCGGCCCGGCAGGCGTGTGTCACGGCCCCGGGTGGAAGAGACCTCCGGCAGCGACGACGCTGATCAGCCGTACGACGCCGGAGGCGCAGTGGACGTATCGATGACCATGTGGGTGCTGACCATTCTCGGTCTGGGCGCTCTCATCGCAGTCGACTTCTTCATCGGGCGCAAGCCCCATGACGTGTCGATCAAGGAAGCCGGAATCTGGACCGTCGTCTGGATCGTGCTCGCCGTGCTCTTCGGCATCGGCGTCTCGATCTGGGGCAGCGGGCAGGCGGGCGGAGAGTTCTTCGCCGGCTTCATCACGGAGAAGTCGCTCAGCGTCGACAACCTCTTCGTCTTCATCCTGATCATGGCGAAGTTCTCCGTGCCGACCCACCTCCAGCAGCGGGTGCTGCTGGTGGGCGTGCTCATCGCCCTGGTCCTGCGGGCCATCTTCATCGCGGCGGGTGCCGCGATCATCGCCAGCTTCTCCTGGGTCTTCTACCTCTTCGGTGCCTTCCTCATCTACACCGCCTGGAAGCTCATCAAGGAGGCCATGGCGGACGACGACGAGGACGACTGGGACGAGAACCGCGTCCTGAAGTCCATCGAGAAGAAGTTCGGCGTCGCGGACCGCTACCACGGCACCAAGCTCTTCATCGTGCAGTCCGGCAAGAAGGTCATGACGCCGCTCCTGGTCGTCATGCTCGCCATCGGCATGACCGACGTGCTGTTCGCGATGGACTCGATCCCCGCGATCTTCGGCCTCACCCAGGACCCGTACATCGTCTTCACCGCCAACGCCTTCGCCCTCATGGGTCTGCGCCAGCTGTACTTCCTGATCGGCGGCCTGCTGAAGAAGCTGGTCCACCTCAGCTACGGCCTGTCGGTGATCCTCGGCTTCATCGGCGTCAAGCTGGTGCTGCACGCCCTCCATGAGTCCGGCGTCCACGTCCCCGAGATCTCCATCCCGGTCTCGCTCGCGGTCATCTGCGGCGTCCTGGTGATCACCACGATCACCAGCCTGATCGCCTCCAGGAAGCAGTCCGAGAAGGCGGCCGCCGAGGCGGCCGAGAAGGCGGGCGTCGACGCCTGATCCCGCACGGACACGAGGGCCCGGCCGGCGATCACGCGGGCCGGGCCCTCCTGCCGTGTGCCGGGAGGCGCACGGGACCCGAGGTCACGCCGGGCCGAGGTCCATCACGGCCTCCGGAACCTTCCGGAGGCTGCGGAGGATCTTGGTGACCCGCTTGGCCAGCTCCTCGGCCTCCTCTTCCGCCAGCGCGTGTTCCAGGCCCGCGGCGGTCGCCGCCTCCGACACGTCCCCGACCTTGTTCATCAGCTCGTCGACGAGCTCGGCCGCCATCCCGATCTCGCGGTCCAGCTCCTCCGTGAGTCGCTTGAGGGCCTGCATGGGGGTTTCCGCCGGGGCTTCGGCGGCAGCCGAGGGATCGTGGACGCCGGTTCCCCCGGCGCCCTCCGTGCCGCCGTCCGCTTCGTCGTGTTCGCCGTCCTTCCCGCGCCGGTTGTACGGACGTGTGCCGGACTCCTTCGTGAAGGTCCGGTTGAACCACGCCCGGGTGGCCCTGCCGCCCGTCGGCGTGCCCGTCTCGTCCACCGGCCGCGGAGGCCGGTCGGACTCGTTCATCGCGTCGAAGAGCTCGCGCAGCAGACCCACCGCCATGACGGGACGCTTGCGCATGGCCTCGACGACGTTGGCGATGGTCCGGCGTACGCGCTGCGCCTCCCGGCCCTCGTCGTCCATCTTCTGGCCCGTGATGGAACCGCGGTCCGCGTCGATGATGTCGACGGCCGCCAGCCAGTGCGGCGCACGGTAGACGAGCAGCTCCTCGAAGGCCTCCCGGTCGCTGTCGGCCGACGCCAGCAGCTCCGGAAGGCGGCGGTCGAGCAGGACGATGCCCTTGCGTCCCGGGGCCGTCTGCACGACCTCCGCGACACGGGGGTTCCACGGCGCCGGATACGACTCCGAGGTCAGCGCCGACCAGGCGCGGACGCGCCGGTTGATGTCCTTGCCGTTGAGCTGGGAGGGGGCCGGCTCGCCCAGTGCCGCCCGGATCGCCCTGCGCTTCCCCGGTTCCTCCTGTGTGGGGAAGAGGTTGGTGAGCAGCAGCATGGACCGTATGTCGCGGAGCTCGGCGACGGAGGCGTCGGCCGGGACGTCGGGGAGGTCGGTGACCGGGGCGTGCCCCGCGAGGACGTCGGCGGTGCGGTCGTCGAGGATCCGCGCGGCCGTGTACGCGCCGATGACGCCCCGCCCCAGCGCACGTCCGCGGTCGTTGGGGCCGAACTCGAGCGGAGGATGGACGTGGTCGCGGCGATTGCTGCCCTGGACGATGCGGAACAGGCGTTCCGGAGCGGAGGAGCCCACCACCAGCTGCGCCTCGACCGCGGCGATCGCCCTGGCGCGATGGGCGCGGCTGTCGCTCCGCCCCTCCTTCTCCGCCTCCGCGAACTCCGCGTTGAGCAGATCGCCGAGCCGGGACAGCCAGTAGCTCGGGCTGACCGACACGTCGGTGCCGTCCTGGCCGATCGTCTTGAACGGCACGCCCGTGAGCACCTCGGACGACGTCACGCCGAAGAGTTCCTGGCGGTACTTGGTCCGGTTGTTGCCCCGCACGGCCATCCAGCCCCAGTAGGAGGAGGGGTAGCGAGGAGAGCCGTCGGGCTGCTGGGGCGGTTCCTCCGCGAGGTTGACGTGCTGGGCCACGTACATGCACGGCTCCACCTGGCCGTTGAGCGCCAGGTCCTCGAGGAGGTCGTACGGCCGCATGCCGTCGTGGTTCCTGAGGGCGTTGGAGGCCTGGTCGATGCCGTGGATCAGCGCGTTCCGGTCGGCGACCGTGCTCTCCAGCGCCGTGAAGGTGCGCTCCGTCCCGTCCTCCGTCAGCCGGGTCCACGACGTGATGCGGGGCAGGGACGGCCGGTTCGCCGTGGCGCTGGGGTCGGAGACGGATCGCCATTCCGAACTGATCCGCTCGTTCCGTTCCCAGACTATGCCGCCGACGCCGTTCATGGTGACGGTGAGGAGCAGCATCCGGCCCGCGTCCGTGTGCACCCACCGGTAGCGGTCCGGCCGCAGCCGGCGTACACCGTCGGGTTCGGCTTCGGGGCCGGTCAGGTCGTCCTTGGGCCGGATGACGAAGGGGGCGATGTTCTCCAGCGCGGCGCGGGGGGCGGTCACGCCGGGCGTGGCGAGAACCGCGTCCGTCCACCTCTGCTGCCACTCGCGAGTCGGCGGGTGGTGGAAGGGGGTCGGGGACGAGGTCGACATGGTGGGCTTCTCCACTCTGCGGAGGCGGGGCGAGACGGCGGCTGCCCGGTGCCCCGCGCGAACGGGCGGGGCACCGGGCAGGCGGAACTACCTGAGGACGAGCGGAAGAAGGGCGGCGGCCGCGGTGACGAGGAGCGCGGTGAGCGCGATCGCCACGGTCGCCGCGGGCAGCGGCCAGCTGCGGCTCTCGAGAGCGCGCAGCCGGGCCTCGTGGTCCTGCTGGACCCGGTTCGAGGCCTCGTGGAAGGTGTCCAGCTTGGTGGACATCGCCGTGAGGGCGTCACGGACCAGCCGCATGTCGGCGGAGAGGTCCGCCGCCGGGATGACCTGCGTGGGCCACGGCGCGGCGCCGAAGCCCACGGTCGGGAAGCCCGGGTGAACCGCCTGGTAGCCGACGGGGGTTAAGCCCTGCAGGTGGGGGGTGGCGGGTATGGGGTGGTCGTCGGAGGGGGAGGTCATGAAGTCCTCGGTGCGATCGATTCGCCTGTCGGGCCGGATGCGCCGGCCGGTCCACCGACGCCGGGTGGTCGTCGGGGAGTGGGCTGTTGACCGCGTTCACGTACCGTCCGTCGCCACCCGAGGCCCGCTGCCGTCTGATTGACGGTATAGCCGGTCAGGGGCCGCCTCTCTTCGCCGGTACCCGCCATCTCGACGCGGCGCCGGCTCCGCGGCGTCGCGTATGTGAGACCTGGCCTCGGAGGTGAAGTCCTCTACAGGCTGCGGGAGTTCGGCTCGGCACGAGGCGCGCTCCGTGACCATGAATACACCATCAGGGGGACGGGCGTGGTCCGTCGGACGGATCGGGGCCTGATCCGTCCGGACTCAGACGGGTTCCGGCTCCGGCTCCGGTTCCCGCTCCCGCGTCTTCTCCGGCAGCGTTTCCGGGAGCAGGGCGAAGCAGCCGAGGCTGACGAGGGCCACCGCCGTCAGGTAGGCGGCGACGCCCCACGGCGGGCCCGAGCGGCCTTCCGACAGGGTCGTGGCGACGATCGGGGTCAGGGCGCCGCCGAGGACGCCGGCCAGGTTGTAGCCGACCGCCGCGCCGGTGCAGCGGACCCGGGGCTCGTACAGCTCCGGGAGGTACGCGGCGACCACCGCGAACATGGTGATGAAGGCCATCAGCGCCCCCAGGAACCCCAGGAACATCAGGAGCGGTCGGCCGGTGTGCAGCAGGGCCACCATCGGGAACATCCACAGGGCCGCCCCCGCGCACCCCGCCAGGCAGAGCGGTCTGCGCCCCCAGCGGTCGCCCAGCAGGGCCAGGAAGGGCGTCGCGGCGCCCTTCACCGCGACCGCCGCCATCACGCAGACCAGTATCACCGTGCTGCTCACCCCGAGCCGCTCGGTGCCGTAGGCCAGTGCCCAGGTGGAGACCGTGTAGAAGATCGCGTAGCCCACGGCCAGGGCGCCGGCGGTCAGCAGGACGAGCCGCCAGTGGCCGCGCGCCACCTCGGCGAGCGGCGCGTTCGCCCGCTGCCCGGACGCGGACAGCTCCTCGAACTGCGGGGTCTCCGCGAGCGAGGAGCGCAGCAGCAGCCCGACGGCGGCGAGCAGCCCCGCCGCCCAGAACGGCACCCGCCACCCCCAGGACCGGAAGTCGGCGTCGCTCAGACCGGCGGTGAGCGCCAGCATCACCCCGTTGGCGAGGAGGAAGCCGACGGCCGGGCCCACCTGCGGGAAGCTCGCCCACAGGGCCCTGCGGTGCGGCGGGGCGTGCTCGGCGGTGAGCAGGACGGCTCCGCCCCACTCGCCGCCGAGGCCGAGTCCCTGGAGGAAGCGGAGCAGGAGCAGCAGGAGGGGAGCGGCGACGCCGATCGTGTCGTACGTGGGGACGCAGCCGACCGCGACGGTGGCACAGCCGGTGAGCAGCAGCGAGGCGAAGAGCACCGGGCGGCGTCCGTGCCGGTCCCCGACGTGTCCGAAGAGGACGGAGCCCAGGGGGCGGGAGAGGAAGCCGACGGCGAAGGTGCCGAAGGCGGCGAGGGTCCCGGCGAGCGGGGAGAAGGTCGGGAAGAAGAGCGGGCCGAGGACGAGGGCGGCGGCCGTCCCGTAGACGAAGAAGTCGAAGAACTCGATGGCGGTGCCGACGAGCGAGGCGGCGGCGAGCCGGGGCATCGAGGGCGCCGGACGGGCCGCCGGTGGCGACGGAGTGTGACGGGGGTGCATGTGGCGCCAACTACCCGGTCGCCGCCCGGGTTACGGGGGCGTACGGGAGCGTCCCCGGCGTTGACGGGGGCGCTTCGGCCCGGGGCGGTGGGACGGCGGCGGGGATGGCCGGGGGCTTCCTGGCCGGAGCGCGTGGCCAGGGGCCCTCCCGGCGCCGGGTTCGAGCCGCCGGACGTGCCCCGGGGGCGCCGGCCCGGTCGACGGGACGGTGCCGGCGCCGGGGGCCTCGGGGGCTACCAGCCGCGCTCGCGCCACTCCGGGAGGTGCGGGCGCTCGTCACCGAGCGTGGTGTCCTTGCCGTGGCCGGGGTAGACCCAGGTCTCGTCCGGCAGGGCGGCGAAGAGCTTGGTCTCCACGTCGCGCAGGAGGCTCGCGAAGGCCTCCGGGTCCTTCCGGGTGTTGCCGACGCCGCCGGGGAAGAGGCAGTCGCCGGTGAAGAGGTGCGGGTGGCCGTGCGGGTCGTCGTAGACGAGCGCGATCGAGCCGGGGGTGTGGCCGACGAGCCGGCGGGCGGTGAGCTCGACCTCGCCCACGCGGATCGTGTCGCCGTCCTCGACCGGGACGTCGGTGGCGACCGGGATGCCCTCCGCGTCGTACGCGCCCGCGTAGGTGGTGGCGCCGGTGGCGGCGACGACCCGGGCCAGGGCCTGCCAGTGGTCGCCGTGCCGGTGGGTGGTGACGACGGAGGCGATGCCGTCGTCACCGATCAGCGTGAGCAGGGTCTCCGCGTCGTTGGCCGCGTCCACGAGCAGCTGCTCGCCGGTGGCCCGACAGCGCAGCAGGTACGCGTTGTTGTCCATCGGGCCGACGGCGACCTTGGAGATCATCAGGTCCTTCAGCTCGTGGACGTCGGCAGGACCGCCCACCCTCACCGCTCCGCTGTACGTCATGGCCTCAGACTAGCCCCGCGCACCGACAGCGGTCCCGGTGAGCCCGGGCCTACAGCGCCGGGAGCGTGGGGAGCGCGCCGCCCTTGGTGGTGAGGGCCGAGCCGTCGCGGCGGCCGGCCAGCCAGCCGAGCAGGTCGGCCGCCGACCCCATGACGGCGACGCCCTCCTCGCCGGAGGCGTCCCCGGTCGTCCAGGTGCGGCCGTCGCTCGCCCACAGGACGGTCGGCGGCAGGTTCCCCAGGGTGCCGAAGCGCTCGGTGAGGAAGTCGATCTCGCGCTGGACGAACTCCTCGGGGAGGTCCTCCAGCTCGTAGCCGCAGTCGAGGTCCACGTGGTGGACGGCCACCTCCACCCAGCGGCGGAAGGGGAGCCGGGAGGCGGTGTCGGAGATGCCGTTGCGCAGGGCGACGGTGCGGCTCCAGTCGGCCGGGACGGCGGCGACCTCCTGGAAGCGGGCGTAGGTCGCGCGCACGTCGGCGAGCTGGACGTCGAGCGGGCGGGGGGCGTCGCGCTCGATGTCCGCGTCGCGGGTCTCGGCGCTCGCGTACATCGGACGGCCTTCGAGGACGTTCACCAGAGCCTCGGCGTTCCGGGCCAGGTGGGCGAGGACATGGCCGCGTGTCCAGCCCGGAAGCCGTGACGGCTGGGCGACGAAGGCGTTGTCCCAGGAGGCGGCGTCGGTCAGCAGCCGCTCGGTCGCTTCGTGCAGGGAGGCGAGGTCGCGCTCGTGATCGATCATGACGCCGACCCTAGCGCCGTCCACTCGTTCGGGTGAAGCAGACGAGCGAACGCCGGAAATCGAATGTACGTGCTATAGGCTCGGGATCGGCAACCGACCACCGAGGAAGCATCCGGCATCCTTGGTTGTTGAGTGCTTGTCGGGTGTCCAGGCACATCCGCTCTCCATCCGCTCTCCATCCGCTCTCTCAAGAAAGGTGCGGACCGGCGTGGCCGACCGTCTCATCGTCCGTGGCGCGCGCGAGCACAACCTCAAGAACGTCTCGCTCGACCTCCCCCGTGACTCCCTCATCGTCTTCACCGGGCTCTCGGGGTCGGGCAAGTCCTCCCTCGCGTTCGACACGATCTTCGCCGAGGGGCAGCGCCGGTACGTCGAGTCGCTCTCCTCGTACGCACGGCAGTTCCTCGGCCAGATGGACAAGCCGGACGTGGACTTCATCGAGGGTCTCTCGCCCGCCGTCTCCATCGACCAGAAGTCGACCTCGCGCAACCCGCGCTCGACGGTCGGCACCATCACCGAGGTCTACGACTACCTCCGCCTCCTCTTCGCCCGCATCGGCAAGCCGCACTGTCCCGAGTGCCGCCGGCCGATCTCCCGCCAGTCGCCGCAGGCCATCGTCGACAGGGTCCTGGAGCTCCCCGAGGGCAGCCGCTTCCAGGTGCTCTCCCCGCTCGTGCGCGAGCGCAAGGGCGAGTTCGTCGACCTCTTCGCCGACCTCCAGACCAAGGGCTACAGCCGCGCCCGGGTCGACGGGCAGACGATCCAGCTCAGCGAGCCGCCGACGCTGAAGAAGCAGGAGAAGCACACCATCGAGGTGGTCGTCGACCGCCTCACCGTGAAGGACTCCGCGAAGCGGCGCCTCACCGACTCCGTCGAGACCGCCCTCGGGCTCTCCGGCGGCATGGTCGTGCTCGACTTCGTCGACCTCGCCGAGGACGACCCCGAGCGCGAGAAGATGTACTCGGAGCACCTCTACTGCCCCTACGACGACCTCTCCTTCGAGGAGCTGGAGCCCCGCTCCTTCTCCTTCAACTCACCCTTCGGCGCCTGCCCCGACTGCACCGGCATCGGCACCCGCATGGAGGTCGACCCCGAGCTGGTCGTCCCCGACGAGGAGAAGTCCCTCGACGAGGGCGCGATCCACCCCTGGTCCCACGGCCACACCAAGGAGTACTTCGGCCGGATGATCGACGGGCTCTCCCAGGCCCTCGGCTTCCGCACCGACATCCCCTACGCGGGCCTCCCGCAGCGGGCCAAGAAGGCCCTCATGCACGGCCACAAGACCCAGATCGAGGTCCGCTACCGGAACAGGTACGGGCGCGAGCGCGCCTGGACCAGTCCCGCCTTCGAAGGCGCCGTCTCCTTCGTGAAGCGGCGGCACGGCGAGGCCGAGAGCGACTCCAGCCGGGAGCGCTTCGAGGGGTACATGCGCGAGGTGCCCTGCCCCACCTGCCACGGCACCCGGCTCAAGCCGATCGTGCTCGCGGTCACCGTGATGGACCGGTCCATCGCCGAGGTCTCCGCCATGTCCATCAGCGACTGCGCCGAGTTCCTCGCCCGCCTGACGCTCAACGCCCGCGACAAGCAGATCGCCGAGCGGGTCCTCAAGGAGGTCAACGAGCGGCTGCGCTTCCTCGTCGACGTCGGCCTCGACTACCTCTCGCTCAACCGCGCGGCCGGCACCCTGTCCGGCGGCGAGGCCCAGCGCATCCGGCTCGCCACCCAGATCGGCTCCGGCCTGGTCGGCGTGCTCTACGTCCTCGACGAGCCGTCCATCGGTCTCCACCAGCGCGACAACCACCGCCTGATCGAGACCCTCGTCCGCCTCCGCGACATGGGCAACACCCTCATCGTCGTCGAGCACGACGAGGACACCATCAAGGTCGCCGACTGGGTCGTCGACATCGGCCCCGGCGCCGGCGAGCACGGCGGCAAGGTCGTCCACTCCGGCACCTTGAAGGAGCTCCTCGCCAACGAGGAGTCGATGACCGGGCAGTACCTCTCCGGCCGCCGGGCGATCACCACCCCGGACGTCCGCCGCCCCCTCGACCCCGGACGGCTGCTCACCGTCCACGGCGCCCGCGAGAACAACCTGCGGGACATCGACGTCTCCTTCCCGCTGGGCGTCCTCACCGCCGTCACCGGCGTCTCCGGCTCCGGCAAGTCGACGCTGGTCAACGACATCCTCTACACCCACCTGGCGCGCGAGCTGAACGGCGCCAAGACGGTGCCCGGCCGGCACACGCGGGTGGAGGGCGACGACCTCGTCGACAAGGTCGTGCACGTCGACCAGTCGCCGATCGGCCGCACCCCGCGCTCCAACCCGGCGACGTACACCGGCGTCTTCGACCACGTCCGCAAGCTCTTCGCGGAGACGATGGAGGCGAAGGTGCGGGGCTACCTGCCCGGCCGCTTCTCCTTCAACGTCAAGGGCGGCCGCTGCGAGAACTGCTCCGGCGACGGCACGATCAAGATCGAGATGAACTTCCTCCCGGACGTGTACGTCCCGTGCGAGGTCTGCCACGGGGCCCGGTACAACCGGGAGACCCTGGAGGTCCACTACAAGGGCAAGTCCATCGCCGAGGTCCTGGACATGCCGATCGAGGAGGCCCTCGACTTCTTCGAGGCCGTCCCCACGATCGCCCGCCACCTGCGGACGCTCAACGAGGTCGGACTCGGATACGTCCGCCTCGGGCAGTCCGCGCCGACGCTCTCCGGCGGCGAGGCGCAGCGCGTCAAGCTCGCCTCCGAGCTCCAGAAGCGGTCGACCGGCCGCACGGTCTACGTGCTCGACGAGCCGACCACCGGGCTCCACTTCGAGGACATCTCGAAGCTGATCAAGGTGCTGTCCGGTCTCGTCGACAAGGGCAACTCGGTGATCGTCATCGAGCACAACCTCGACGTGATCAAGACCGCCGACTGGATCATCGACATGGGCCCGGAGGGCGGCAGCGGCGGCGGCATGGTCGTCGCCGAGGGCACCCCCGAGGAGGTCGCCTCGGAGCCGGCCAGCCACACCGGCAAGTTCCTCCGCGAGATCCTCGGCGCCGACCGGATCAGCGACGCGGGCGTGCCCGCGCCGCGCGGGGCGGCGAAGAAGACGGCCGCGAAGAAGACGGCGGCGAAGAAGGCCCCGGCCAGGAAGACGGCCGCCAAGGCCGCCGAGGCGGCGCCCGCGAAGGCCGTGAAGGCGGCCAAGACCGCCGAGTCCGCGAAGAAGACGGCACCGGCCAGGAAGACGGCGACCCGCACCCGCAAGGCGTGACGTCGTCGCCGGGTCGTCCGGGATGAGTGTTTTAG
>NZ_JBHTST010000063.1:0-42781 GCF_042794995.1 Streptomyces sp. NPDC056503 | reverse complement strand
GCCCGGGGGTTCGTTCTACGGCTTCTCCGCGGTGTGCAGCGCGGCCACCTCCTCGGTGGTCAGGGCCTTGTCGAAGGCGTGCACCTGGTCGATCGAGCCCTTCCAGAAGTCGACGTTCCCGCCGCCCCACCTGGCTCGGCCCACCGCGAGCGGGCCGGTGCTGACGTCCGCCGGGCCGGCGGCCGCCGTGGCGACCAGGGCGCCGTCCACGTACAGCCGGATCTCGTCCCTCGTGGCGTCACGGACGCCCACCAGGTGGTACCAGCGCCCGAGCTCGGGTGTCATGACGTGGCGGGCGCGGTTGCCGCCCGGGGTGCTGAAGGCGAAGGCGCCCTGGCCGTACTGGAGGTAGAAGGGGTTCTCCTGGCGCCGGCCGTCCTGGCTGACGACGGTGGCGTAGTTGCCCGGCAGGGAGTCCAGGGTCGCCCAGGCCGACACCGAGTAGCCGGTGGTGGTGTCGACGACGGGGCCGTCGGTCTGGGCGAACTGGCCCTGGCCGTCGAACTTCAGCGCGGCGCCCCCGACGCCGGTGGTCCAGCCGGTCCCGCCGGCGAGGGTGAGGGGCCGTGCCTGGGGACCGGAGTCCCGGGCCGTCGTGCCGGTCCCCTCGTCGAGCGACCAGGAGGCACCGCCCTTGAGCGGGCCGCGCTGCCCGGCCGCGGCGCCGGCCGCGACGACCTTGAGGTTGACGGCGCGGACCCGGGCCGCGTCGACCTTGATCTCACGGCGGTCGTACGTGTAGAGGCCGTTGAGCTCGTTCTCCAGGTCGGAGATCTGGGTGTAGATGGATCCTGACAGCTCCGCGCCCGCCGCCTCCAGGTAGAACTTCTCGGTGTTCTCCACGTACCTGCGGGTCAGCGCCTCCTTGTCGGCCACCCCGCTGTAGATCACCGTCGGGGCGCCCGGCCACATGTGGCCGGGGGTGCGCAGGGTGAATCCGCCGTGTTCGCCGTCCATCGCCGCCCGGTGGTCGGGGTAGGCGGGGTCCCTGTTGTCGTAGTCGTGGTGGTCGACGATGTCGCCCTTGCCGGAGTCGCCCTTGGAGTTGCAGCAGTTGACCCCGCTGTGGGCGTTGACGATGCGGGAGGGGTCGGCCGCCTTCACCGACTCGGCGATCCGGCCGGACTCCTCGCGGTCCCACTCGCCCCAGCCCTCGTTGAAGACCGTCCAGCCGATGACGGACGGGGAGTCGTGGTGCTGGCGCATCATCGCGCGGCCCTGGTCCACGAAGGCCTGGCGGCCGGCGGCGTCCCTGAGGTCGCCCGAGACGAAGTCCTGCCAGACGAGCAGCCCCAGCCGGTCCGCGTGGTAGAACCAGCGGTCCGGTTCCACCTTGATGTGCTTGCGCACGGCGTTGAAGCCGAGCTGCTTGTGGGCTTCCAGGTCGAAGGCGAGCGCCTCGTCGCTGGGCGGGGTGTACAGCCCGTCCGGCCAGAAGCCCTGGTCCAGCGTCGCCAGCGAGAAGACCGGCTTCCCGTTGAGCACCAGCTTCCGGAAGCCGCCGACGTCCTCGACCGCGATCTTCCGCATGCCGAAGTAGCCGTCGACGCGGTCGGTCGACCCGCCGTCCTTCAGCCGCACCTCCAGGTCGTAGAGGTACGGGTCGTCCGGGCTCCACAGGTGCTGCTTCGCGACCGGAAGGCGCAGCGTGTCGGCGGCGGGTCCGGAGACCCGGCCGACGACCTTGCCGCGGGCGTCCCGGGCGACGGCCTCCACGCGCGCCCCGGCCGAGGCGCGGGCGGCCTCGACCCGCACGGCCAGGGTGCCGGTGTCGATGTCGGGGGTCGTGACGACGTCGTCGACGGCCACCGGGGCGACGGGCTCCATCCAGACCGTCTGCCAGATGCCCGACGACTGGGTGTAGAAGATGCCGCCCGGGCTGGTGGACTGCTTGCCCGTCGGCTGGTTCGGGCCGCCCGTGTCGGTGACCGCGACGACGATCTCCTGCGGGCCCTTGGCCTTGAGGGCGTCGGTGACGTCGGCGCTGAAGGCGTCGTACCCGCCGGTGTGCCGGGCCACCCGGGTGCCGTTGACCCAGACGGTGGCCTCGTAGTCGACCGCGCCGAAGTTGAGCTTCAGCCGGTTGCCCTTGCCGGCCTTGCCCACCTTCCAGTCCTCGGGCACGTCCACCAGGCGGCGGTAGAACATGTGGTCCTCGTGCCGTTCGATCCCGGAGAGCTGGGACTCCACGGGGAAGGGTACGACGATCCTCTCGTCGAACTCCTTGCCGAAGACCGGCTGTTCGCCGGGGTCGGCGCCCGTGAACTGCCAGGGGCCGTTGAGGTTCTTCCACCGGGCGCGCACCTGCTGCGGGCGCGGGTACTCCGGCAGCGGGTTCTTCCTGTCCAGCGTGTCGCCCCACTCCGTGGTGAGCCGGTGCGTGGAGGAGTTGGCCGCCGAGCGCAGGATGCGGGGGACGGTCTCGTCCCCGTTCTTCAGCCCGCCGGCGCCGTCGTAGTCGATCCGTACCCGCTGGTCCTTCTGGACGGCCTCGGTCAGCTCGACGTCCACGGTACGGGGGTCGTCCTGGGCGACGGTGACGGAGCGGACGGGCAGGGGCGTGGTGTCCGCCTCGACCGTGAGGTGGTCGGCGACCGACGCGAGGCCGGAGACCGGGTGCTCGAACCGCAGGCGCACGTGGCGCCCGTCCGCCGGGACCGTCGGTTCGACCGGGTAGACCTGGAAGTCCGCGGGCGGGGTGAAGGCCGACTCGGGGATCAGCTGCTTGGGCAGGGACGGGGTGGACCAGCGCAGGAACATGTTGGCGCCGCCGACGTCCTGGAACATCTCCAGCCGGAAGTCGTGCTTCTCGCCCGCCGTGAGCCGGACCGGGGCGCTGGTCTGCTCGCGGTCCCAGTCGGGCACCCAGTGGTCGATGACCGGCCGGCCGTCGACGAACAGCCGGAAGCCGTTGTCCCCGATCCCGTGGAAGGTGTAGTCGCCGGTGACCGGTGCCTCGATCCGGCCGGTCCAGCGGGCGGTGGTGTGCTCGGTCCGCCCGGTCAGCGACTGGAAGGTGCCGGTGAGCCCGGAGAAGTCGATCCGGGGGTCGAGGGAGGTGCCGCCCAGCCGGTCGAAGTCCCGGGCGCCGGGGGCCGACATGCTGAAGTACTCGCCCTTCAGCCCGTGCACTTCGACCGCCGCGTCCCGGGCGGACGCGGCGACGGCGGAGGAGAAGGGGGTGCCGTCCGGCGGGGAGGCGGCGGCGGTCGGGGTCAGGGCGCCGACGGGCAGCACCAGGGCGGCGGCGGTCAGCAGTGCCCGCATTCCGGTTCGGGGGCGGGTGTTTCGTCGTGGCATCGAATCATTCCTCTTGGAGAGGGGATCGGAGCTGGACCCGGGGAACGCATGCCGGGGGAAGCGCCCGTGCGAGGAGCGGTCTCCGCCTCGGGCCGGCGGGCGCCCGGCGGTTGCCGGACAGTCGGGTCGGTCGGCAGGCCGGGGCCGACGCCGCACGGCCTGCGCCGGCACCGCCGACGGCGGTGCCACGAGGGGCGAACGACTGTCATTCCAACGTTGGAAAACGGTGTGCAGCGGAATGACAGCACGCGACGCGGAGGCTGTCCAGACCTCGCGCGCCCTCGACTCCGACAGGTCGTCAACTCCACTGCGGTGACGGCGCCTTCGCCATGGGGAGCCATTCCGGAAACGTCGTTCCGGCCCCTTGCAGAGCTCGCCGAGGCGCGGTTATAACGTTGTAAAGCCGGAGTCGCCGACCCGTCGGAAGGCGACTCCGAGCCTGTGTCCGCCCAGCTCATGGGCGTGATCCGGGCTGAACGAGGCTGCGCACCAAGGGTCTGCCGGCCCGTCCCCCGGCAGACCGGCTCCGCTTTCCTGCCCCGAGCGACCGCACGCCACCCGGCGGCGCCGTCCCCCGCCAAGGAGTGTCCCCCCATGCCCCTTCCGCAGAGATCCCGCACGCTCTCCGTCGCCTGTGTCGTCGCCGCCACCGCCGCGCTCGCCCTCTCCGGCTGCGCCAAGTCGGAGACCGCGGACAACGCGGGCGGCGACAGCAGCCAGGGCGCCCAGACCGTCCAGACGCCCACCGCGTCCGCCGGCCCGGGCTGCACCCTCACCACCTACGGCGCGCCGAAGCTCGACCTCAAGGACGCCGTCGTCGGCTTCTCCCAGTCGGAGAAGGAGGCCAACCCGTTCCGCATCGCCGAGACCCGGTCCATCAAGGACGAGGCCGCCAAGGTCGGCGTCAAGAAGCTCCTCACCACCAACGCCCAGTCACAGCTGTCCAAGCAGATCAGCGACATCCAGGACATGCTCGCCCAGGGCGCGCAGTTCCTCATCGTCGCCCCGCTCAACTCCGACGGCCTGGAGCCCGCCTTCCAGGCCGCCGCCGCCAAGAAGGTCCCGGTCCTCACCATCGACCGCAAGGTCAACGCCACGGCCTGCAAGGACTACCTCGCCTTCCTCGGCTCCGACTTCGTCGAGCAGGGCAAGCGCGCGGCCGACGCGATGATCAAGGCCACCGGAGGCAAGGGCAAGGTCGCCATCCTGCTCGGCTCCTCCGGCAACAGCGTCACCACGGACCGCACCCAGGGCTTCGTCGACCAGGTCAAGGCCGCGGCCCCCGGTCTGGAGATCGTCGCCCAGCAGACCGGCGAGTTCGCCCGCGACAAGGGCCAGCAGGTCATGGAGCAACTGATCCAGTCCAAGCCCGACATCACCGCCGTCTACGCCGAGAACGACGAGATGGCGCTCGGTGCCGTCACCGCCCTCAAGGCGGCCGGCAAGACCCCCGGGAAGGACGTCAGGATCGTGTCGATCGACGGCACGCGCAACGCCGTACAGGCCCTCGCCAACGGTGAGTTGAACGCCGTGATCGAGTCCAACCCGCGCTTCGGCCCGCTGGCCTTCGCCACCGCGCAGAAGTTCTACGCCGGCGAAAGCATCCCGGAGGACGTCATCATCGCGGACCGCGCCTACGACCCGGCCAACGCCAAGGAGTCCCTCGGCGGCGCGTACTGACCCCTCGTCCGGCCCGGCGGTGGTCACCCGACTCCGGAGGGAGCCGCGTGACCGCGCCCGGCGGGCGTACCGTGCGGGCGAGCCGGGCGGGTGTCCCAGCCGGGCGAACCGGGCGGGTGTCCCGCGCCGGGCGGGCGGTTCGGACGGCGGGAGGCGTTCGGACGGCCGGAGCACTCGAACAGCCGGAAGCAACCGGACGGCGGAAGACAGGCGGACGGCCGGAGTCACGCGGACGGCGGGAGCCGGCCACGGCTCCGTGCGCCGTACGACGCCCGCGACCGGAGGCTGACGAGCGCCGCCGCCCTCACCGCCCTCACCGTCCGCCCGGCCGCCCGGCCGCCCGGCCCCCCGACCGCGCCTCCCCCCGCCCTCGTACTCCCCCGGGGCCGGGCCCCGTCCTCTCCCCGTTCCCTCTCCGGAAGGCCATGCCCATGGCACCCCCCGAAGCGGCGCCCCCCGAAGCCGCCATGCCCGTGACGAGCGGCGCCGCGCCCTCGGCCGCACCGACGGTGCTCGAGGCCCACGGCGTCGGGAAACGCTTTCCCGGTGTGGTCGCCCTCGACGACGTCTCGTTCGCCCTCCGCGCCGGCGAGACCCACGCGCTCGTCGGCGAGAACGGCGCCGGCAAGTCCACGCTCATCAAGGTGCTCACCGGTGTGCACCGCCCCGACAGCGGCGAACTCCTGCTGTCGGGGCGGCCGGTGCGGTTCTCCCGTCCCTCCGAGGCGCAGACCGCCGGCATCTCCACGATCTACCAGGAGGTGAACCTGGTCCCGCTGATGAGCGTGGCACGGAACATCTTCCTCGGCCGCGAGCCCAGGAACCGGTTCGGGCTCATCGACTTCCGGCGGATGCACGCCGAGGCGGCGGCGCTGCTCGACGGCTTCGGCGTGAGCGTCGACCCCCGCCGTCCCCTGAACACGCTCGGCATCGGCACCCAGCAGATGGTCGCCCTCGCGCGGGCCGTCTCCGTCGAGGCCCGGGTCGTCGTGATGGACGAGCCCACGTCGTCGCTGGAACCGCGCGAGGTCGAGACGCTCTTCCGGATCATCGACGACCTGCGCGGCCGGGGCGTCGCCGTCGTGTACGTGAGCCACCGGATGGACGAGCTGTACCGGATCTGCGACCGGGTCACCGTGCTCCGCGACGGGCGGCACATCCACACCGGCCCGCTCGCCGGACTCGACCGGGTGCGGCTGGTGTCCATGATGCTGGGACGGGAGGTCTCCGAGCTCCGCCGGCACGGCATGACGAGCTTCGGTGCCGAGGGCCACGAGGTCGCCCGCAAGCCCGTTCTCACCGCGACCGGACTGGTCCGCCGTCACCAGCTCGACGACGTGTCGCTGGAGCTCCACCCCGGTGAGGTGCTCGGCCTCGGCGGCCTGCTCGGCTCCGGCCGCAGCGAGACCGCGAAGGCCCTGGCGGGCGCCCTGCCGCTGGACGCGGGCGAGGTCCGCGTCGACGGTGCGCGGCCGGCCCGTTCCTCCTCCGCCGGCGCCATCCGCGCCGGGATCAGCCTGCTGCCCGAGGACCGCAAGGCGGAGGGGATCGTCCCGGGGCTCTCGGTCCGCGAGAACATCGTCCTCGCCGCCCTTCCCCGGCTCTCGCGCGCGGGCGTCGTCTCCCGGGCACGGCAGGACCGCGTCGTCGACGTCTTCATGAAGCGACTGCGGATCAAGGCGTCGAGCCCCGAGCAGAAGGTCGGCGAACTGTCCGGCGGCAACCAGCAGAAGGTCCTCCTGGCCCGCTGGCTCTGCCTCGAACCGAAGGTGCTGCTCCTCGACGAACCGACCCGCGGCATCGACGTCGGGGCGAAGGCCGAGGTGCAGGCCCTCATCGACGAGCTCGCCCAGGAGGGCCTCGCGGTCCTGCTGATCTCCTCCGACATCGAGGAGCTCGTCGAGGGCGCCGACCGGATCGTCGTCCTCAGGAACGGCGCCACCGTGGGGGAACTCGTCGGCGAGCAGGTGTCCGAGGACGCCCTTCTCGCGGCCCTGGCCGACCACCACCCGGCGCCCGTCCAGGACGCGCGGGACACGCGGGACGCCACGGCCCCCACCGGCACGACGACCGGCCCCGCCACGGGCGACCCCGCCACCACCGACCCCGCCGACTCCGCCGACCCCACCGCCACCGACCCCGCCGCAGGCGCCGCGGGCGCCGCCACCAGGGCCGTACCCCCGAACGCCCCGGCCACCGAGGAGGCCCCCCGATGACCACCCAGGCCACCGCGGCGCCCGTCCGCGGCACCGGCGCAGGCACCGGGCGCGGCGCCGCCGCGTGGTTCCAGGAGTACGGCGTCTACGCCGCCGTGGCCGCGCTGCTGCTCTTCAACGCCCTCTTCACCGAGTACTTCCTCACCGCCGACAACCTCCGCACCCAGCTCGTCCAGGTCGCCCCCGTCGTCATCGTGGCGCTCGGCATGGCCCTGGTCATCGGGACCGAGGGCGTCGACCTGTCGGTGGGCTCCGCCATGGCGCTCGCCGCCGCGCTGCTGCCGCTCTACCTCGGCTACGGCCTCGTGCCCGCCCTGCTCGTCGCGCTGCTCGCCGGGGCCGTCGTCGGCCTCGTCAACGGCACCCTGGTGTCGGTGGTGGGGCTGCAGCCCATCGTGGCGACCCTGGCCCTGTTCGTCGGCGGCCGCGGCCTCGCCCTGGTCCTGGCCGACGGGCAGCTCAAGCAGATCGTCAACCCGGACCTGCTGGCCCTGGGCACCGGCAGCGTCCTGGGTGTCCCCCTGGTCGTCCTGATCGCCGGGGTCCTGGCGCTCGCCGTCGCCTTCCTCGTCCACCGCACCACCTTCGGGCGCCAGGTCGTCGCCATCGGCGGCAACCGCAAGGCCGCCGCCCTCGCCGGACTTCCGGTGAAACGGGTGCTCACCGGCGTGTACGTGCTCTGCGGCGTGCTCGCCGCACTCGCCGGCGTCCTCGCCACCGCCCGCCTCACCGCGAGCGACCCGTCCTCCCTCGGCACCCTGATGGAGCTCTCCGCCATCACCGCCGTCGTGGTGGGCGGCACCCCGCTGAGCGGCGGCTCGGTCCGCGTGCTCGGCACCGTGGCGGGCGCCCTCCTCATGCAGCTGCTGCGGGCCACCCTGGTCAAGCACGACCTGCCCGACTCCACCGCCCAGATCGCCCAGGCGGCCATCATCGTCGCCGCCGTCTACGTCGCACGGGAGCGCCGATCCCGATGAACCCCACCCCCTCCCTCACCGCCCCGGGGACCGGCACCGAGGACCCCGCCCCCGTCAC
Source organism: Streptomyces sp. NPDC056503 (assembly GCF_042794995.1). Lineage (NCBI taxonomy): Bacteria > Bacillati > Actinomycetota > Actinomycetes > Kitasatosporales > Streptomycetaceae > Streptomyces > Streptomyces sp. NPDC056503. The sequence continues at coordinate 34,550 of NZ_JBHTST010000063.1, read as the reverse complement.
CGTGCCGGACGCGGAGCGCCCCTCCGGCGGCCGCACCACGGCGGAAGGCCTCCTCTCCCTGGTCCAGCGGCAGGGCGTCCTCGCCGTGCTGCTCCTCGTCGTGGTCGTCGCGTCCTTCGCCTACCCGTCCTTCGCCACCCTCGACAACGCCCGGGGCGTCCTCGTCCAGGCGTCGTTCCTCGCCGTCGTGGCGCTCGGGATGACCCTGGTGATCATCACGGGCGGCATCGACCTGTCCGTCGGCTCCGTCTTCGCCCTCGGCGGTGTCCTCGCCGCGTGGGCCTCGCAGTGGGGCCTGATCCCGGCCCTGCTGGTACCGCTCCTGGTGTGCGGGGCGATCGGCACGCTGAACGGGCTGCTCATCGCCCGCGCCGGCATGGCGCCCTTCATCGTCACCCTCGCCTCGCTGCTGGGCGCGCGCGGACTGCTGCTCGCCGTGACCGACGAGGGCGCGACGACCTACCTGGTGCCGAAGGACTCGGCCTTCGCCGGGCTGGGCCAGGGCAGCGTCGGGGGCTTCGGCCATCCGGTCTTCATCGCCCTCGCCCTCCTCGGTCTCGGCGGCCTGGTCCTGCAGCGCACGTCCTTCGGCCAGACGCTGTTCGCCGTCGGCGGCAGCGGCGACGCCGCGACCCTCATGGGACTGCCCGTCGCCCGCGCCAAGGTGACGGTCTACCTGCTGAGCGGTCTGCTCGCGGGCTTCGCCGGGGCGCTCAACGCCGCCCGGCTCTCCTCCGGCGTCACCATCATCGGCACCGGCATGGAGCTCGACGCCATCGCCGCCGTCGTCATCGGCGGCACGCTGCTGGCCGGCGGCGCCGGTTCGGTCAGCGGCACGCTCTGGGGCGTCCTGCTCCTCGCCGTCATCCAGAACCTCATCAACCAGATCGGCTCGCTGAACTCCTCCTACCAGTCGGTGGTCAGCGGAGGATTCCTGATCCTCGTCGTGGTGGCACAGAGGTACGTTTCACGCAGCAGAAGGACGCTCTGACACCGGAACCAACCCGACCGGCCCCGGCAACCGGGGCCGGGGCGCGCCCGTCCCGACAGGGGGACAGGACCGCGCCGGCCCCCGGTCCACCGGCGGCCGACCGACCAGAGCCGAACCAGAGGAGTTCCGTGGGCGTCAGCCTCAAGGACGTCGCGCAGCGGGCCGGCGTGTCGATCAAGACCGTGTCCAACGTGGTCAACAACTATCCGCACGTCACACCCCAGATGCGCGCCAAGGTACAGCGGGCCATCGACGAGCTCGGCTACCGGCCGAACCTCACCGCCCGTCATCTGCGCAAGGGCCGCACCGGCATCATCGCCTTCGCCGTCCCCGAGCTCGGCAACCCCTACTTCGCCGAGCTCGCCGGAGCCGTCATCGACGCCGCCGCCCAGCACGACTACACGGTGCTCGTCGACCACACCGCGGGGCTGCGGGAGCGCGAGCTGCTGGTGTGCCAGGAGTTCCGCTCGCACGTGATCGACGGGCTGATCCTCAGCCCCATCCACCTGGAGAACGACGACCTGCTCGCCCGGCAGGAGACCTCGCCGCTCGTCCTGCTGGGCGAGCGCGAGTACGAGGCACCGTACGACCAGATCGCCATCGACAACGTGGCCGCCGCCCGCAGCGCGGTGCGCCACCTCCTCGGCCTCGGCCGCCGGCGCATCGCCTTCCTCGGCTCCCGCACCGACCGGGAGCGCCGGCCCGCCCACCTCCGTCTGCGGGGCTGGCGCGAGGAGCTCGCCGCGGCCGGGCTGACGCCCGACGAGGCCCTGGTCGTCGCCACCGACGGCTACGGCCGCGGCGACGGCGCCGCCGCCATGACGGCCCTCCTCGACCGGGGAACCGTCCCCGACGCGGTCTTCGCCTACAACGACCTCATCGCCCTCGGTGCCCTGCGCACCCTCACCGAACGCGGTCTGCGGGTTCCCGAGGACATCGCCGTCGTCGGCTTCGACGACATCGAGGAGAGCCGCTACGGGGCGGTCAGCCTGACCACGGTGGCCCCGGACAAGCGGGCCATCGCCCGGCACGCCGTCGACCGGCTGGTGGAACGCCTCGCCGGCGGCCCCGTGTCCGAACCGCTGCGCATCAGACCCGGCTACCGGCTGGTCGTGCGCGAGTCCACGGGAGGCCCGGACGCGGCGGTGCCGCCGGAGCGGCGGACGTCGGCGGACGGAGCCTGACCCGCGCCGCGACGCGACGCCTCCCCCACACCGCTCCTCCCCCGCTTCACCGTTTCCGCCCTCCGCCCTCCGCCTTCCGCCTTCCGCCCTCCGCCGCCCTCTCCGCGAACGCCCGAACCGCCCCCCTCCCCTTCCGTCGCCCCCACACGTGACGAGGACAGCCGATGCCCCGACCCACCGTCCGCAGCCGCCCGTTCGGCACCACCCCCCGCGGGGAGGAGGCCGAGCTGTGGCGCCTCGAATCACCCTCCGGCGCCTACGCGGAGATCCTCACGTACGGCGGCATCCTGCACGCCCTCGGCGTCCCCGACCCCGCCGGCCGCACCGGGAACGTGGTCCTGTCGCTGCCCTCGCTCGACCGGTACGCCGAGAAGAGCCCGTACCTCGGTGCGCTGGTCGGCCGCTACGCCAACCGCATCGCGCACGGCCGCTTCACCCTCGACGGAACCCGCCACGCGATACCCGTCAACGACCGGGGCCACGCCCTGCACGGCGGCCCCGGGGGCTTCGACACCCGGGTGTGGGAGGCGACGGCGGACGCCGACGCCGACACGGCGACGCTCCGGCTGCGCCTGCGCAGCCCCGACGGCGACATGGGCTTCCCCGGCACGCTCGACGTCACCGCCACCTACTCCCTGGACGCCCACGGCACCCTGGCCCTCGACTGCACGGCCACCACGGACCGCCCGACCGTCGTGAGCCTCAGCAACCACGCGTACTTCAACCTGGCGGCGGACGGCGGGGACGTCCTGGACCACACGCTCCGGGTCGACGGCGGCGGATACCTGCCCGTCGGCCCGACCGGCATCCCGCTGGGCCCGGTCGTGCCCGTGGCGGGCACCCCCTTCGACCTCACCGCGCCGCGCCGCCTCCGGGACGGGGTGCTGGCGGACGACGCGCAGGTCCGCGAGGCCGGCGGCTACGACCACTGCTGGGTCCTGGCCGGACGCGAGTCCGACGCCCCCCGCCGCGCGGCCCGCCTGGCCTCTCCCGACGGGGGCCGGGTGATGGAGGTGTGGACGACCGCCCCGGGTCTGCAGGTCTACACCGCCAACCAGCTCGACGGGACCCTCACCGACCCGGCCGGCCGACCCCTCCGCCGCCACGGCGGGGTGTGCCTGGAGACCCAGCACCTCCCCGACGCGCCCAACCGTCCCGAGTACCCCAGCCCGGTGCTCCGACCCGGCACACCGGCCCGCCGCCGCACGGAGTTCCGCTTCCCCGAGGGGTGAGCCGAAGGGCGAGCCGAGGGGCCGTCCGGCGGGAGGCACGCCCGTCCCCGTCCCCGTCCCCGCCCTCGACTTCGCCTTCGCCTTCGAGATCCACGCCCGCGCCCACCGGCCCCTCGGGGTCACGCGGGCACGGCCCCACCGCCGCGTCACGTCCCGTGCCCCCCGTTCGCCTCATCCCTCGGACAGCGGCTATCTCCGAGGGAGAGAAGGTGATCTATCGCCACGAAAGGGTAGAAGGGGACAGGAGATGGTCATGCGCAACGAAAGGGCAGAGTGATGACGGAGAGTCGACCCTCCACGACGACCGACTCCGGCGCCCCGGTGGAGAGCGACGAACACTCGCTCACCGTGGGCCCCGGCGGGCCGATCCTGCTCCAGGACGCCTATCTGATCGAGCAGATGGCGCAGTTCAACCGGGAGCGGATCCCCGAACGCCAGCCGCACGCCAAGGGCAGCGGCGCGTTCGGCCGCTTCGAGGTCACCCATGACGTCAGCCGGTACACCAAGGCCGCGCTGTTCCAGCCGGGGACCCGCACCGATCTGGTCGCCCGCTTCTCCACCGTGGCCGGCGAGCGCGGCAGCCCGGACACCTGGCGCGACCCGCGCGGTTTCGCGGTGAAGTTCTACACCAGCGAAGGCAACTACGACATGGTCGGCAACAACACGCCGGTCTTCTTCGTCAAGGATCCGATGAAGTTCCAGCACTTCATCCGGTCCCAGAAGCGCCGGGCCGACAACAACCTGCGCGACCACGACATGCAGTGGGACTTCTGGACCCTCTCGCCCGAGTCCGCGCACCAGGTCACCTGGCTGATGGGCGACCGGGGCATCCCGCGCACCTGGCGCCACATGAACGGCTACACCTCCCACACCTACATGTGGATCAACGCCTCCGGCGAGCGCTTCTGGGTGAAGTACCACTTCAAGACCGACCAGGGCATCGAGTTCTTCCCCCAGGACGAGGCCGACCGCATGGCGGGCGCCGACTCGGACTTCCACATGCGGGACCTCTTCGAGCACATCAGCGACGGGGACTTCCCGTCCTGGACGCTGCACGTCCAGGTCATGCCGTACGAGGAGGCGGCGACGTACCGGTTCAACCCGTTCGACCTCACGAAGGTGTGGCCGCACGGCGACTACCCGCTCGTTCCCGTGGGACGGATGACCCTGGACCGCAACCCCACCGACAACCACGCCGAGATCGAGCAGGCCGCCTTCCAGCCGAACAACTTCGTCCCCGGCATCGGGCCCAGCCCGGACCGCATGCTGCTGGGGCGGCTCTTCTCGTACGCGGACGCCCACCGGGCCCGCATCGGCACCAACTACCAGCAACTGCCGGTGAACGCCCCCGTCGTCGACGTCCACACGTACTCCAAGGACGGCGCGATGGCCTACCGCAGGACGTCCGATCCCGTCTACGCGCCGAACTCCAAGGGCGGGCCCGCCGCCGACACCGAGCGGTACGGCAGTCTGCCGGGATGGAGCGCCGACGGCGAGATCACCAGGACGGCGTACGTGTCCCACCCGGAGGACGACGACTGGGGGCAGCCCGGCACGCTCGTGCGCGACGTCCTGGACGACGCGGCGCGCGACCGCCTCGTGGACAACGTGGTCGGCCACCTCCTCGACGGGGTGAGCGATCCCGTCCTGGAGCGCGCCTACGCGTACTGGAGCAACATCGACCCGGGCGTCGGCCGGCGCATCGCCGAGGGCGTCCGGGCGAAGAAGGGCTCGTAGGACCACCGCCGCCGCCCTTCGCCGGGCGGCGGCTTCGGCCCCGTACGGCCGCTACGCCGTCGGCCGGGTGATCTCCCGCTTGAGGATCTTGCCGCTCGGCCCCAGCGGGAGCTGGTCCACGAGCCACACGTGACGGGGGTACTTGTAGGCCGCCACCCGCTCCTTGACGTACTCCCGCAGCTCGTCGGGGGTGGCCTGCGCGGAGGGGCGGAGGACGACCGCCGCCGCCACCTCCTCGCCCAGCTCGGCGTGCGGGACGCCCACCACGGCGGCCAGGGCGACGGCCGGGTGCTCGTGGAGGACCTCCTCGATCTCGCGCGGGTAGACGTTGTAGCCGCCGCGGATGATCATGTCCTTCTTGCGGTCGACGACGAAGAGGTAGCCGTCCTCGTCCGCACGGGCCAGGTCCCCGGTGCGCAGCCAGCCGTCCGGGATGGCGGCCGCCGTCTCCTCGGGACGGTTCCAGTAGCCCTTCATCACGTTGGGTCCGCGGACGGCCAGCTCGCCGATCCCGCCGGGGGCCACGTCCTGTCCCTTGTCGTCCAGCAGTCGCACCTCCACGTCCTGGATGGGGGTGCCGATGGAGCCGGCCTTGCGGGGCCGGTCGGGGTGGTTGAAGGTGACGACCGGGCTGGTCTCGGACATGCCGAAGCCCTCCAGGACCGTACAGCCGAAGCGCCGCTCGAAGCCGTGGAGGACCTCGACGGGCAGGGAGGCGCCGCCGGAGATGCACATCCGCAGGGTCGAGACGTCCGCCTCCGAAGGGTGCTGGAGCAGTGCCGCGTACATCGTCGGCACGCCTTCGAAGACGGTGGCCCGCTCGCGGGCGATGGCGTCCAGGACGGTTCCCGGTGCGAACCGGGGGATCATGACGAGGGAGGCGCCGCTGCGGACGGTCACGCTCATGGTGCAGATCTGCCCGAAGATGTGGAACAGGGGAAGGCAGCCGACCACCACGTCGTCCGGCGTCATCCGCTGGATCCGGATGCCGTTGACCTCGGTGTTGTGCCGGAGGCCGGCGTGGGTGAGGACGGCGCCCTTGGGGCGGCCGGTGGTTCCGGAGGTGTACAGCAGGACGGCCATGTCCTCGCCGTCCACCTCGGCGACCTCGGGGAGGGGCTCGTGTCCGGCCAGCTCGGCGGCGAACCGCTCGGGTTCGACGGCCGTGTGCCGCACCCCCGCGGCCGCCGCTCCCTGCGCGCCCTCGCCCGGTGCCTGGTGCCACTCGAAGAGCCGCACGGCGCCGGAGTCGGCGAGGTGGAACTCGGTCTCCCTGGTCTTCAGGAGGGGGTTCATCGGGACGACGACCGCACCGGCCCGCAGGACTCCGTAGTACAGGACGACGAACTCGGGGACGTTGGGCAGCATCAGGGCGACCCGGTCGCCCGGCTCGACGCCCTCGGACCTGAGCAGGGTGGCGGCACGGGCGCTGTACTCGTCCAGCTCCGCGTAGCTGATGACCCGCTCCCCCAGACGCAGAGCGGGGTGCTCGGGCTGCCGCCCTGCCGTCTCCACGAGGAACCCTGCCAGATTGGCCATGACCCGCCTCCGTTACACGGAACCGCCGAATGTTTACATCGCAGACATCTTGCAGCCGCTCGGGGCCGCGCCCTATGGACGCCAGGACAGCGCTCGGGTCTCCCGATTGTCCTGGCGGACAAAACCAGGTGGTTATGCTGCGGCCATGAACCTATCGGGTGTGGCGGTGGCGCTTCATGCGAGGCTCTTCGAGCTGGCCGGGAAAATGGCACTGCGCATCCGCTCGGAGGTCGACGCGTACCGGGACGAGGCGCTGATCCCCCTGGACTCGCTGCGCGTCTCCTGCGCCGCCAACGCCGACCTCGTACTGACGCAGCTCCACCGCGACGGCACTCCCGAGGCGGGGGCCGCGCGCGAGACGGGGCGGGCCCGGGCAGAGCAGGGCGTTCCGCTGGCCGACACGCTGCGGGCCTACCGCATCGGTTCGGAGCTGCTGTGGACCGAGATCCTCGCGGAGGCACGCACCCGTCCGGAGGTATCGGACGATCTGCTGGTGTCGGAGTCCGCGAGGTTCTGGGCGCTGTTCGGGTTGTACGCGGAGGCGGTGGCGGTCACCTACCGGGAGACGTCCGCCGAGCTGACCGCGCGGGGGCAGGCCAGGCGTTCCGCCCTGGTGGAGGCGCTGTTCACCGGCATCATCGCCGACGGCACGCTGTGGGAGGCCGCGCGTGAACTGGGCCTGCCGGAGCAGGGGCCGTACGCGGTCGCCGTCGCGCAGGCCGGCGCTCCGGGCGAGGAACCGCTCGCGGGCGTGGAGTCGGCCCTGCGGAGGGCGGAGCTCCCCTCCGCCTGGCGGCTGCTGCCGGACCAGCAGCTCGCCCTGATCGCGCTGCCCACCGGCGCCTCGGAGGCCACCTGCCTCCGTCTCCTGCGGCGCGCTCGCGCCCGGGTGGGGTTCAGCCCCTGCTTCGACTCGCTGCGCGGCGCTCCGCAGGCCGTGCGGTTCGCCCGCCTGGCCCTGTCCGGGCTGCCGGGCGCCGGACCCGGCGTGGCGCGGTTCGACGACAACCCCCTGGCCATGGTCGTCGCCGCGGCGCCCGCCGAGGCCGCCCACCTGGTGGAGGTGACCCTGGGGCCGGTGCTCGACCTGCCGGCGGCGGAGCGGTCCCGGCTCCTGCAGACCCTGGAGCAGTGGTTCGCTTCCGGGGGTTCGGCCGGCGCCACGGCGCAGAGCCTGTTCGTCCATCCCAACACGGTGCGTTACCGGCTCCGGCGCGTCGAGGAACTGACCGGCCGTCCGCTCTCCGATCCCCGGGCGACGGCGGACATCGGCGCCGCGCTCCTGGCCGTGCGCGGCCCCAGGGGGTCCGGCGGCCGTCCGGCGGCCGAGACCGCCGGCCGCTGAGCCGGTTCCCCGGAACACTCCGAAGCCCGGGCACCCACCGTCGTGCGCGTCATGGCGCGGTACCGCTACGCCGGTCGGCCTGGGCCGTGTTCGCCCTGGGCGCGGTACCGCGGGGACACCGGTGCCCCGGGAGGCGGTGCGCGTCCCTCCGCGGGAGACGATCGCGACGAGCGGGGCCGCCCTGACTGAAGGACGCCTGGCCGAGGGGGCGTTCGCCCGGGTTCACTCCTCCTCGACGATGTGCATCGCGGCTTCCTCCGCGGAGGCCGCGCCGCCGTCGATGCCGAGGTCGCGGGCGTTCGGTTCCGAGGTGACGGGGCCGGTGCCCTCGTCCTCGGACACCAGACGGCCGGCCCGCCTGCCGCCGACCTGGTCGTCGAGGAGTTCGCCGTCGGTGTCCGTCGCGTCGCCGAGCCCGTCGCCGTCGGGGACGGCGAGGTCGGGCTCCTCCTCCGCGAGCCGCTCGCCGAGGGACTCGCCACGCGCCCTCTCGGCCGCGGTGACCCCCACGTGCTCGACGCCCAGAGGCCGCTCGGGCGGCGAGTACCCCTCGTCGAGCGGGTCTCCCGAGGACCCGTCGAGGGTGTCCTCGTAGTCCAGGACGCCCGCGTCGTCCTGGACCTCGCTTCCGTCCGGCTGGTAGACGTCATCGCCCCATGCTTCGCGCTCGGTCATGTGGGACTCCCCTCCTCCCGGGGCAGGGCCGTCGTCTCGGCCCACGTCCAGGTTCGGCTCTCCCCCGGCCCGGTGGTCACGGCGGAGGACCACCGGTCGGTGGACACGCGAGGTGTGGGCCCGGCGGACAGGACGGGGAACGGTTCCTTCGGGCACCGCGCCGGCGTCAGCCGCCCCTCGAAGGCGTGGGTCTTCCCATGGAACCCCGGTGCCAAGCTGCCCATGGGTTCGTTCCTCTCGCTCGAAGTCGCCCTCGGCCTCTCGCGTCGGCCTTCGCCTCGGCCCCTCTCGCGGACCGTTCGGTGGGGCGTACTCACGGCGGCTGCGGGATCGCGCCACGGGGTACGGCGCGCCACGTCCCTCTTCTCCCCCATGATCCCCTGCTGAGGCGCGGGCGCAACCTGGCACGAGCGGGTCCCAGTTGTGCTTCGCGGTGCTTCTCCGGGTGCCGGTCCCGAGGCGGCCGACGTGCCGTCGCCGACGTGGAAGTCGTGGTCGAGGCGCCGTGCGGAGGGGCTCCGACGCCCTCCTCGGGTGCGCCGGAGCCCGGACCGTCGCCTGCCGGCGGCTCCAGGGCGCCTGCCCGCCGGCGAGCGTTCCCGCTTCCCTCTTCCCTTTCCGCCCCTTAGGATGTATGCACCGTTCACATCAGGACGCACGGTGAGCGGGGAACACCTCGGGAGAGCGAGGGTGACTCATGGCGCGGAACAGCGCGTACCACCACGGTGATCTGCGTGCGGCCTGTCTGAGGGCGGCACGGGAACTGCTGGAGGAGGACGGCGGCGCCGACCTGTCGCTGCGCGCGGTCGCACGCCGCGCCGGCGTCTCGGCCACGGCTCCCTACCGCCACTACGCGGACCGTGAGGCACTCGTCTCGGCGGTCGCGGCGGAGGGGTACCGGGAGCTCGCCGAGCACCTGTCGGCGGCCCGTACGGCCCCGTCGGCCCCGTCGACCCCGGACGACCTCGCGGCCGTCACCGTCGCCTACGTCCGGTTCGCCCTTGAGCACCCCGCGCTGTTCCGCGCCATGTTCGCCGAGCCCTTCGACCCGACCTGCGAGGAACGCGTCGCCGCGGCGGAGGCCGTCTCCGCGTACGTCCGGACCGTCGTCCGTGACGCCTTCCCGGGCACCGCCGACACCGAGGCCCTGTCGACCACCGTGTGGGCCCTCGCGCACGGACTCGCGTTCCTGCACCTCGACGGCAAGCTCGACTCCTCCACACCCGAGGCCGTCGCCCGCCGGGTCAAGGAGTCCGTGTCCGCGCTGTTCACCGCCGTCCCCGCCGTCCGGACGGCGACCGCGGCGGGCTGACGGGCTGACGGGAACGCCCCGTTCGCCGGCACGGCCTCACGGCATGGCGGTCGGTCCCCGGGGCGGTGGAACGGCACGGAGCAACTCCCCCAGAGGACGCGACCCGGACGCCCACCGGGCGAGCGTGTGGCGGTCGACCACGTGCAGGCGCTGCCGCCGAGCGAAGGCGACGCCGGGTTGGGTGACCCGGCCGTTCGTCACGATCACCGCGACGTCGGCGCCGTGTACCTGGCGGGCGGTGCCGTCGAGGGCCTGGAGGTCCGGCGTGCCCACCGCGGAGCCGGCCAGGCCGTCGCGCCGGTGCTTGCACTGGATCACCCAGCGCCGCCCGAAGGGGTCGGTGGCCTTGACGTCGCCGTCCGCCTCCTCCTGCTGCTCCTGCGGGCGCGGGGGCTCACCGGACGGCCCGCGTGACGCCGGTCGCCGGTCGCCGGTCGCCGGTCGCACCAGGACGTCCCGGATTCCCCGGTCTCCCGGGACGGGCGCGAGCAGGACCCCCAGCGCCAGGGCGACGAAGACGGTCGTCTTCTCGTCGACACGGTTACGGACCTCCGCGCGCCGGCGCAACCGGGGGAAGACGACGGCCGGGAACACGGCCACGTCGATGGTCGGCAACCGTTCGGACTTCGCCACGCACGCCCCTCGCACCTAGGCCGGCGGCGGACGCCACCTCGGCCCTTCCTGGGGAGCGGGCCGTCGACGCGGCCGGTGGCCGCTCTCCGACGCACGGCACGCATCGATCGGCAGGCGGCCGGATGCGGCACGCGACACCGCGGGCGGCGGGGCCGCGCCGTGCGGACGGGCGGGCAGGCGGGCAGGCAGAGGGACGCGACGATGCGTCGCGGACCACCCGCCAGGCTGTCACCGGGCCCGGGTCGGGGGAACCACCGGCGCCCGGGCGATCATGACGTCGGCTATGCGGTGCCAGCCGAGGGAGGAGTAGAGGCGCTGGCCCTCCTCACTGGCGATGAGAAGACCGGTACGGGCTCCCTGGGACACGGCGGCCTCCGCCAGGGCGCTCATCACGGCGCGCCCCAGGCCGCGTCGGCGGTGCGCCGCGTCCGTCTCGATGCGGTCGGCGATCGCGTCGCCGCCGACCACGGCGACGGTGCCGCGCACCGCCACCTCTCCGGCGGGGCCGTGGAGGGAGACGACCGTGACCGGCCCCTCCGTGCGCACCTCGCGCTCGTACGGCGCGGCGGGCGCGTGCCGCGGATGGTCGGTCAGATCGGTCGTCATCAACCACTCGGACCGGTGGAGCAGTTCCAGTCCCGCGGCGCCGACGGCGGCCTCGACCGTGCCCGGACGCAGCGTGGGTACGGTGAGCCAGGTGATCTGCCGCGCGGCGGCGACGTCCGCGGCCAGCCGCGCCAGGGACTCGGGCTCCTCGTCCGCGCGCAGCGCGAACACCTCCACCTCGCGGCCGGGTTGGTCGCACCTGGACCGCAGGCCGTCCCCCGCGGGCTCGACCGGCTCGGCCTCGGGCAGGGAGCGGGCGGTGGTCCAGCCGGCCAGCCATCGTCGTACGAGCTCTGCATCGATCTTCGTCATCGGGCGATTAGAGCACGCCCCCTGTCGGCGGCCCGGAGAACGACCACCCCTCAAGGGCCTTCTCACGCCTTCTTCGCGCGAGCCACCCGGTGGACCGGCCGGCGGCACCGCGCGGTCGCTATCCTCGGCTGCCGTGACCGGCACAGCGCTGCTTCCACTGCTCTTCCTCGATGTCGACGGACCGCTGATCCCGTTCGGGGCGGATCCGCCGCGGTATCCGACCCACGCGACCGCTCCCGATCCGGGTGGGACCGATGCGAACCCGCTCCTGAGCAGGATCGACCCCCGGCACGGTGCCCGGCTGGCCGCGCTTCCGTGCGAGGTGGTCTGGGCCACGACGTGGGGGGACGAGGCGAACGACTCCCTCGCTCCGCTGCTCGGTCTTCCGCGGCTCGCGGTCGTCGTCTGGCCGGAGCCGTCGGACCTCGACGAGCAGGACGAACGCCTCGGGCTGCACTGGAAGACGCGTACCCTCGTCGACCGGGCGGCGGGACGGCCGTTCGCGTGGGTAGACGACGAGCTCACCGACACGGACCGGGCCTGGGTCGCCGCCCACCATCCCGGACACGCCCTGCTCCACCGGGTCGATGCCGCTGTCGGTCTCGCCGACGGCGACTACGCGGCCCTCGCCTCGTGGCTGCGGCGGAACGCGTCCGAGGCGGGCGCGGAGGCGAGCGGGGTCAGCGGGGTGTCTCGGCGTCGCGGAGGCGCCGGGTGGTGACCCGGCAGGCGAGGGGGATCGCGGCGAGGGCGAGTCCGAGCGCCGCGGCGACGAAGGTGGCGCGGACTCCCACCCAGCGTCCCAGCAGGCCACCGCCGAGGGCGCCGAGGGGGACGACGCCGAGGACGATCAGACGGTAGGCGGCGGTGACGCGGCCGAGGAGTTCGTCGGGGACCGCCGCCTGGCGCAGGGTGCTGACGACGATCTGGTTCAGCGAGGAGGCGAGAGCGGCGGCGAACAGCGCGGCCAGGGCCAGTGGCGTGCTGTGGCCCAGGCCGAGGACCGCGTAGCCGGCGGCCGGGGTGAGGGCGGCGAGCCAGGTGGTGGGGCCGCCGCCGATGCGGGGTACGACGTGTGCGGCGAGCAGTGAGCCGGCGATCGCGCCGGCGGCGGGAACGGCGACGAAGAGGCCGTAGTGCGACAGGGCCAGTCGGTACGGGCCGGTGACCAGCAGGACGAGGAGCCCGCCGGTGGCCGCGCCGAAGAAGTTGATCGCCGCCGAGACGAACGCGACTCGGCGCAGCAGGTCGTGGCGCCAGAAGTGGGCCCACCCGGAGCGGATGTCCTGGCCGATGGTGGTCGGGGTCGAGCGGCCGTCCCGGCGCTCCTTCCCCGTGGGACGCAGCGCGGGCAGCAGCATGGCCGCCAGGCCGGCGAGGGCGAACGCGGCCGCGCCGGCGTAGAAGGCCGCCGACGCCGCCAGCGCGAACAGCGCCGCGCCGGCCGGCGGACCGACGAACGTGTGGACGACGGACTGCGTGGCGAACAGCCGGCCGTTGGCGCGCTCCAGCTTCTCGCGGGGCAGGAGACGGGGCGGGATGGCGAGCGCGGCGTTGTCGACCATCGTCTCGGCGCAGCCGGCGATGAACACCGCGGCGTAGAGGAGCGCGACGTGGCGCCATCCGCCCGCCAGGGCGAGGGCGAGCAGCGCGAACCCAGCCGCGCGCAGGCAGTTGCCCGCGACGAGTATCCGGCGCCGGTCCACGCGGTCGGCCATCGCGCCCGCGGGGAGGGTCGCGAGCAGCCAGGGCAGGAACTGCGCCACGGTCATGCCCGCCACCACGAGCGGGTCCCGGGTCAGCGTGGCGACGAGCAGCGGCGCGGCGGCCTGCAGCACGCCGTCGGCGAGGTTCGAGGACGCCTGGGACGCCCACAGCGCGGTGAACGGCCTGAGGGCGACTCCGGGAACGGCGCCGGGAACGACTCCGCGGACGGCTCTACGGACGGCTCTACGGACGGCGACGGGCACGATCGTTCTCCTCGCGAGAATCTCATGGGTGAAGGGCTGATCGTGCATGATGCCGAACGGATCACCTCACATGCAATAATGCTTTTGCCCATGAGGAAGTACGCACGGGAGCGAGCGCCGTCGCCGGCGGGAGGAGCTGATCGTGAGGTTCGGCCACATCGCGGGGGACCGCATGCTCGACCTAGTGAACACCGTCGCCTGGCGGCTCGGCGGGCCCGAACGCGTCGAGTCCCTGAAGACCTTCTCCGACGTCATCGACTGGTGCGTCGAGTCCGACCTGCTCGGCACGGACGAGGCCGGGGCCCTGCGCGAGCTGGCCGGCCGGGACGGCGCCGCGGCCGAGCGGGAACGGCAACAGGTCGTCCAGGCGCGGGAGAAGGTCTACGGAGCCCTCTTCTCCGACGACGCCGAAGCCGCCGCGGACCTCGCGCGCATGTACCGGACGGCGATCGCCGCGGCCGAACTGGTCCACGCGGGCGGCCGCTGGCAGTGGCAGGACCGGGACACCGACCTCCGCCTGCCGCGCAACCGCATCGTCCGCGGGCTCGTGGCCCTCACCCAGCGCGACGACCTCGACCGCCTCCACCAGTGCGAGGACGCCACGTGCGGATGGGTCTACCTCGACACCTCGCCGCGGCGGAACCGCCGCTGGTGCGACACGAAGGACTGCGGCGACCGCAACCGCTCCCGCGCTTACTACGCGCGGCAGAAGGCGAAGAGCCGTCAGCCCTGAACGACCGGCCGCCCCGTGGACCCGCGTCGGGGCTACGAGCCCTTGGACGGCGAGGCGCTCCCCGGCCGGCGGGCCAGGGTCGTCGTCATCGTCGCCGTCAGGACGGCCGTCACCCCGCCCAGCACCATGACCGTCGAGGGCGAGGAGTGGTCGAGGACGACCCCTCCGGCCAAGGCCCCAATGGAGATGGTGGCCTGGAAGGAGGCGGTGAAGAGGACGGAGGACGCCTCGGGCGCGTCGGGCGAGGCCTTGGCGAACCAGGTCTGCGAGCAGACCGGCACGGCACCGTAGGCGATGCCCCAGACGATCAGCAGGGCGACCGCTCCCCCGTCCCACCGGCCGAGGAGCGGGAGGAGCAGGGTCGCGCCGGCGATCATCGCGGCGGCCGCGGCGAAGGTGGCCCGGGGCCGCCGCCGCACCGCCGCTCCGCCGAGGAAGTTGCCGGCGATCCCGGCGGCTCCGTAGACGAGCAGGCAGACCGTGACGAGCCCCGCGCTCACACCGGTCACCCGCTCCAGGAAGGGGGTGACGTAGGTGTACGTGCCGAAGTGGGCGAGCACGACGAGGAAGGTCATCGCCAGGGCGAGGCGGGTGTCGCCGCTCCGGAGCATGCCGCCGAGGACGTCGAGGCGCGTGGCCCGGCCGGGAGGGAGGGGCGGGACGGCCAGGAGCAGCAGGGCGAGGACGGCCAGCGTGAAACCGCCCATGACGAGGAAGGCGGTCCGCCATCCCGCGACGTCACCGACGAGGGTGCCCAGGGGCACCCCGAGTACGGAGCCGAGCGGTACCGCGGAGAAGATCACCGCGGTCGCCCGGCCCACGGAGCCGGCGGGCACCAGCCGGTCGGCGAGTCCGGCTCCGATGGACCAGAAGCCGCCGATGGCGATCCCCACCATGACGCGGGAGACCAGCACCAGCCAGTAGCCCGACGCGGCGGCGGCCAGGAAGTTGGCCAGCGCCAGCAGGAGGACGAACACACCCAGCATGACGCGGCGGTCGACACGCCCCGTGCCCACGGTGACCAGGGGTGCCGAGATCGCGGCCAGAAAGCCGGGCATGGTCATCATGAGACCGGCCATCCCGTCCGAGACGGCGAAACTCGATCCGATCGAGGTCAGCAGGCCGATCGGAAGGATCTCCGTGGTGACGATCGAGAAGATGCCCAGCATCACCGCGATCACGGACAGCCAGGACATCCGGGGCGAGCGGTCCGACGGTGCGGAAGGGTGGACAGTGGTGGTCGCCGTGGGCATGAATCCCGTCCCGGGGTGGTCGTCACATGCGGTGGGTGACGACCAGTCCAGCAGGATCCGGCACCATCCTCCGGCAGGATTCCGACACGAACGTCCGCCCCCCCTGAGGACCGTCCACGCGAGAACGGGGCTCGCGCCGCGGCGGGGCGTCGCGGGAGGGAACCGGACGGGCATCGGACGAGCATCGGACGGGAACCGGGCGGGAATACGGGGCGCCGGCCCGTTGTTCTCCCCACCACGCAGGTGCCGTGCCGTCCACGCCCAGGTGGTCGAGAGAGCCATGACCCGTACCCGCCGTGCCGCCACCGTCGCCACGACGGCCCTCCTCGTGCTGCTCTCCGGCTGCGCCGCCACCTCCGGCACAGGTGCCCCGGACTCCCCGGGCGCCACCCGGTCGAATCCCGTGCCCACCGCCACCGCGCCGCCGACGACGCGCGCCTCCGAGGCGCCCGAACCCGTGGCCGCGACACCCACACCGCGCCCTCGCCCCGCCGAGCTCGACATCCCGTCGATCGGGGTGACGGACCTGCGGGTCGTGCCGTACGAGGGGAGGACCGACGACCCGGCGGGCACCCGCATACAGGACCGGGGCGTCGCGGCCAGCCCGTACGGGGACCACGGCGGCGTCGGTCCCGGTGACATCGGCAACTACCAGGTGACCGCGCACCGGCTCTCCGCCGGGGGCCCGCTCCGGGATCTGCCCGACGTCGACGTCGGCGACCTGGTGCACGTCACCGCCGAAGGCGCCACGTACACGTACCGCATCGTCGAGACCCGCACGACCTCCTTCCGCTCCGACCGCTCCCTCGCCGAGCAGCGGGCCGCCGTCCCCGGGGAGCCCGGCGAGCGGCCCACCCGCGCCATGATCACCCTCTCCACCTGCGCCACCCCGGAGGACGACGCGGCGGGGAACTTCTGGCGGGACGCCCAGGGCAACCCCGAGCACCGCATCGACAAGGTCGGTGTCCTCACCACGACCCGCCCGTCGGCGCAGGCCGACTGAGCCCGACCGCCGCCACGGCGGGCGTTCGGCGGTGCCCTTCCGTGCCGGAATCCGCGATGCGGCTGTCGTACCGGGCGCGTAGAGTCCGCCTGTTCACAGGGGAGGGATCAGAGCTCGATGAAGATCAGCAGAACGGCCCGGGCGGCCGTCACCGTCGGCCTCATAGGGGCTGTCGTGGGGTGCTCACCGCTCGGGTCGAGGGCGGGGGACGCCGCTCCGGACGGGCAGGAGTCGGGAGACTCCCGCCCGGCGGCACGGAACGAGACGGCGGGCTACGCGACCGCCGACCGGTTGCCCGAACGCGTGGCCTCGGACGGCACGACGATCGTGGTCGGCAACCCCGCGGCCCGTTCGACGGTGCACGTGTACGAGGATCCGCGCTGCCCCGTCGTCGAGGAGTACGAGCAGACGGGCGCCGAGGGAGTCCAGGAGCTGCTGCTCGCGGGGGAGGTCAGGGCCCAGTACACCTTCGCCTCGTTCAAGGACGAGCGGCTCGGCGGGGACGGTTCGAAACGGGCCGTCAACGCGCTGCGCGCCGCGCTGGACAAGGGGAGGTTCGTCGAGTTCCACGCGGTGCTCTTCGAGAACCGGACCGCCGTCGAGAACAGCGGCGGGTTCACCACCGAGCGCCTCCTGAAGCTTGCCGGGAAGGTGCCCGGCCTCCGTGGCGAGGACTTCGACCTCGCCGTCAGGACGATGAAGTACCGCCCGTTCGTCACCGCGTCCCAGCAGGCGTACGAGCGGACCGGCGACGATCCGATCGGTCCCGGCACACCCACGGTCGTCGTCAACGGCCACCCCATCGACGGCGGTCTGTACGGAGTCAACTTCGACGCCGAGCTGCTCCCCCTCCTCGTGACGGACCTCCACGAACGCCCCCACACGTGGGACTCGGTCTACACGCCCCTCAAGAGGAAGCTGGAGGCCCAAGCCGAAGCCGAGACCGAGACCGCAGGGTCCTGACGCGAGGGGCCGGCCGGGCGGGTTTCCCGGCCGGCCGGCCCCTCGCCCGCGGTCGGCGAGCGAGGGTTCCGGCGCGTCCGGTGCCGCCGACGCCGGTACGACGACGTCGCACGCCGGACCCCGCTCATCGAAGGGCGGGTCGCCTGACACGATGGCGCCATGGTCATCGGTACGCCCCCTCTCCTCCCCGGTCCCGGAGCCGCGGCCGCCCGCGCCCGCTCCCTGTACGACCGCCCCGAAGCACACCTGGACGCGCCTGCCGTGCTCGTCGCCCCGTACGCGCCCGGGGCCGGCCGCGCAGCCCGGCGGGAGGCGCTGCGACCGGTGTACGACGCGGTGGCGGCCGAGCTCGGCGAGCCCACTCTGTACGGCGGATCGGCCGCCGGCCCCAGCGTGCGCTGGCACACCGGGCGGCACGTGGTGGTGCTGGCGGGCGGCCCGCCGGGCGCGACGCTCTCGGTGCACACGGCATCGGACCTGCACGGGCGCGAGTACACCGCCGTGGAGTCGGGTTCGGTCGGCTGGCGGCCGGAGCAGCCGCACGGCTTCGACGCGCTCCCCTACCTCTGGCTGCTGCACCGGGGGCCGGAGCGCGACTGGCCGGCTTTCCGGTGGGACGGCCACCACACGGCCGCGTCCTGGGAGCACCTGGAGTCCTCCCTCGAACTGCTCCTGGACTCGTGGATGGAGCAGTTGCCGGTGCAGGTGCCGGGCGACTGGGCGTCCTTCGTCGTCGGGTGCTCGCGGGACTGGCCGCGGCATCTGCGGGTGGGGTACAGCCAGGACCGCGGGCAGCTGTCGCTGATGGTGGACCACCGGACCACGGCCGAGGAGCCGGGCTGGGAGGAGACCATGCGGGAGCGGGGCTGGCAGGTGCGCGACGGCGGCTGGTGGCGGGCGGTGTTCGCGGACGAGGACCCCGCGGCGGCGCGGTCGGCGGCCCGGCTGCTGGTCGCCGACGTGCGCGGTCGTGGTTCGGTCTGCCCGGACGAGCTGGTGGCCTGGGAACTGACGGTCAACGACCGCGGCCGGCTCTGGCTGCCGGGCATCGGGATGCCGGTGAACTGAACCGGGCGGCGACCGGAACGGCGGCCCGGCGGGAGGCGGCCTCGTCACGCTCTCGACGGCGACGGGTCCGCCGACCGGCAGAGGGCGGGGGAACTCCGGCCGGATACCGCCGGTTTCAGCCCGCGTCCACCCGGAGCAGCATCGTGTCCGAGTCGCCCTCACGCCCCACCGTGACGAAACCCCGGGAGGCGTAGAGTCCGGCGGCGTGGTTGCCGTCCTCGACGCTGAGGCTCAGGCGGTCCACGCCCGAGCGCGCCGCCATGGCCACCACCGCGTCCAGCAGGGCGCCGCCGATGCCTCGGCCCCGATGCTCGGGCAGCACGCCGGCGGTCAGTTCGGGTACCTGCGGGTCGACGTGTCCGTAGCCGGGGTCGTCGGCCGGGAACCTCCTCGCCCAGACGGCGCCGAGGGGCGTGCCGTCGGGGGCCTCGGCCACCGCCCCAAAGTCTCCCGCCCGGGGCCAGTCGGTGACGTAGTGGGCGATGTGCGGGGCCGCGAGGATCTCGTCCCGGGTGAGACGCGGCCCGTCCCAGTTGAACGCCTCCGTCAGCATCGCCGTCAGGAAGTCGGCGTCCCGGGCGGTGGCCGGCCGTAGCCGGAATCCGGCTTCCGGCAGGGTCGGCCCTGCCGCGGTGTCGGTGTGCATGCGGTGTCTCGCTTCCTGCGGTCGTCGGGGGCGCGCGGAGCGCCCTGTGGTGATCATGCCGTGCCCACGACGGAAGGAGGATCGGATCGAGACAGGGCGCGGGAGAACGCACGGACGCCTTGCCCCCGTCGGACCGGGCAAGGCGTCTTCCGTCGTGTCAGGGGGTCAGCACGTGACCCAGTAGCCCGGGGAGGTCTCCTTGATGGTGCTGGAGGCGAGGACGTTCCACAGGCCGAGGTTCTGGTTGGAGCCGTTGGCGTAGGCGTAGCCGCCGGTCTGGTGGGCGCGGCCGGCCTGGGTGTGGGCGTAGTTGCTGGCGGTCACGCAGAGCGGGGCGGCCTTGGTGGTGGCGGTGACGGGTGCGCTCTTGGCACCGACGGTTCCGGCGGAGTCGACGGCGGCGACCGTGTAGGCGTAGGCCGTGGCGGCGGTCAGACCGGAATCGGAGTAGGTCGTGGCCGCGACCGGGGCCGAGTTCACCTTCGCGCCGTCACGGTAGACGTTGTAGGACGCCGCCCCCGAGACCGCGCTCCAGGACAGCGAGGCACCGGTCGCCGTCGTACCGGTGACCGCGAGCCCGGCCGGGGCGGGAAGGGTGGTCGCGGTTCCCGTGGTGGTGGCGGTGACGGGTGCGCTCTTGGCACCGACCGTTCCCGCGGAGTCGACGGCGGCGACCGTGTAGGCGTAGGCCGTGGCGGCGGTCAGACCGGAATCGGAGTAGGTCGTGGCCGCGACCGGAGCCGAGTTCACCTTCGCGCCGTCACGATAGACGTTGTAGGACGCCGCGCCCGAGACCGCGCTCCAGGACAGCGAGGCACCGGTCGCCGTCGTACCGGTGACCGCGAGCCCGGCCGGGGCGGGAAGGGCCGGGGGTGCGGTCGTGGCGCCGGCGCCGAGTGCCGTGGCCATGTTCATCACGGCGGTCATCTGCGGGCCGCTCTTCTGGGCGTAGTCGGCCGACTTGTAGCCCCACCAGTCCCAGCAGCCGCGCGGGTTGCCGGTCATGGTGGTGGCCTGCGGGTAGAGGACGATCATGTTGTTCGTGTCGGCGTACTCGTTGAGGTAGGCCTTGTCCATGAGGGCGTTGCCGACCAGGCCGAAGTACTGGTAGCAGCCGTGGAGCGTGACCATCAGCTTGCAGGAGGCGCCGCTCTGGCAGGACTGCGGGACGTAGGCGAAGCCCTCGTTGCCCATGCTGATCGCGCTCGGGCTGCCGCCGGGGGTGTACGTGCTCTGGTCGAACTGGACCAGCTTGCCGGTCAGCGCCGAGGTGCTGGCCGGGTTCACGCTGCCGAGCAGGTGGGTGAGCATGTCCTTCACGGGGTCGCCGCCGCAGTTGTTGACGTACGGCGAGCTGGTGGAGGTACAGGAGTTGGGGCCGATCGGGCTGACCCAGGCGTGGCCCGAGGCGGACGTGTTGTCGTAGACCACGTTCGAACCGAGGTCGCGGTAGTAGGTGGCGAGGTCGTCGTTCACGGGCGCCTTGACGGTGGTGTCGTTGGTGCCGTGGAACAGCCAGACCTTGTCGCCCGACAGGTTGGCGACCGGGTCGACCTTCCCCGCCGCCGCCCTGTCCCGGGTCAGCTGCTCCAGCTGGGCCGGGGTCTTGCGGGCCATGAAGGTGTCCATGCACCCGTACAGGGCGGTGTTGAGGTTGTTCTGGGCGCAGTCGTAGGGGCCGGCCGAGAAGATGCCCGCGCCCTCGAAGACGTCCGAGTAGGCGACGTGCATCTGGTTGGCCATGAACCCGCCGGACGAGAGACCGCTCACGTACGTCGCGCTGATGTCGTACTGCTGCAGCGAGCCGACGGTCGGCGCCGGAACCGCGGCCGTCGCGCCGCCGACCGTCGTGGCGGCGATGCCGACGGCCGCCAGGGTGGCGACGAGGAGCTTCCTGATCTTCATTTCGCATCTCCAGATGGGGGTGAGATGCCGACATCCTGGTGAACGACCGGGTTTCCGGCCCACATGTCGTCCCGCCACATCCACGGGCGGGAATGTGGCGCGCGTTGCCATAGGAGCGAAAAGTTCCGGCCTGCATCCTGCTGACGGCCACCGGGCGGTCCTGTGCCGTCCGCGAGGCGCCTCGATGCCGCGTTTCCCTGGCCGCGGGGCCCGTACTCGCCGGGGCTGCCGTGCGGCCCCCTGGAGGAGGGGGCCGGTTTCCGGACAGCGCCTCTGCCTACCGGGCGTTACGTGCCGGTCCGGACGGGGCGCCCTCCCCCGTCGAGGCGCGCTCCACCGCCACCCTCAGCGGGGCTCGGAACGACAGCAGGCCGAGCATCGGGGGTTCGGCCGACGCGTCCGCCGCCCGGACGGCGGGAAGACGGCGCGCTGCCGCGCGCAGGGCCACCGCCGCCTCCGTACGGGCGAGCGTGGCGCCGGGGCAGAGGTGACGGCCGGCTCCGAACGCCAGGTGCCGGCGGGCGTTCGCCCGTCCCGGGCACATCAGCTCCGGGTCCGGGAAGACGGCCGGATCCGACCCGCTGCCCATGAGCATCAGCAGCACCTGCGCACCCGCCGGCAGGTCCACGCCGCCCAGCCGGGTGGCCTCCGCGGTCACCCTGCGCCAGGTGGTCACGGGCGGCTCACGGCGCAGGACCTCCTCCACCCATGCCTCGGCCATGCCCGCCTCCTCGGCGGCCCTCGGCCAGACGCCGGGTTCGGCGAGTGCCCTGTGGAGCACGGTGGCGATGAGCTGCCCGGTGGTGGACTGGCCCGCGACGAAGACGAAGAAGCACGCGGCCACGGCGGTGGCGGCGTCCAGGGGTGTGCCGTCGGGCAGGCGGTGGTCGGCGAGGGCACGGACGAACGAGCCGGGCGGCGCGGTGCCGGCGCGCACGACGGCGGCGAGCCACTGGTGGAACTCCGCGACGAGCACGGCCAGTTCCCGTTGGCGTGCGGGCGGCGGGCTGCCCCAGAACAGTTCCAGCGCGGCGTCGCTCCAGGCGATGAGGGTGGCGGGGTCGACGCCTTGGATGCCGAGGAGTTCCAGCAGCACCCTGCAGGGGAGGACCTGGGCGAAGGGAGCGAACAGGTCGAACTCGTCCGGGGCCGTGGCGCGCTCCGCCACCTCGTCCAGCAGTTCCTCGGCGATGCGCTCGATCACCGGTACGGCGGTGGCGACGCTCCGGGCGTCGAAGAACCGCGTCACCACGCGGCGCAGGCCCGCGTGGCTCGGGGTCCCGTTGTTGGCGAGCGCGGGCGGAAGCGTGAAACCGGCGCGGACGAGGATCCGCATCACGGCGACGGGCAGCGGGGTGACCGCGTTCTGGGCGTTGTCCGGGAGGAACCGGTCGGTGTCGAGCAGGACCCGCTTGACGTCCTGGTGGCGGCTGACCAGCCACAGCCCCGTACGAGGGTCGTGGTGGACGGGTGCCTCGGCGCGCAGGCGGTCGAGCCACGGGTGGGGGTCGCGGACGAAGGAGGCACCGAACAGGTCGAGCGGGTCCCAGGGGTCGGCGCCGTGGGCGGCTCCGGTACCGGCCCCTGGGACGGGGCAGGACCTGGTTGCGTCGAGTTCGCGGCCGTCCGCGACCGGGAAGATCACCGCCGGAAGCTAACACGTCCGGGGCGGCGACCCGGCGGTGTGTGCGCGGCATCACTCGGGCCGCCCCGCCCCGCCCGCCCTCGGCGAGGGGGCGCGGCGCGCGTCGGGCGCCGCGACGTCCCGGTGGACGACCGCCGGGCGGACGGTCCACCGGGACGCGGGCGTCCGTTCTCGGGAACGGGCGGTGAGGAGCACCGCGTCGCCCTGGCCTCCGCCGCGGCGGCGAAGGGCGTGGGCGAGGTGGAGCACGAGCCGGGCACCGGACATGCCGATGGGGTGGCCGACGGCGATGGCGCCGCCGTCGATGGTGACCACGTCGGCGTCCACTCCGAGGTCCCGCGTGGAAGGGCCAGCCGCTCGTCCCACCGCCGGAAGGCCGGGCGGTGACCCGCGATCGCGTGTGCTCGCCCCGGGCCGGCGGCGGTGTCGGGGCCGGTTCGGCCGGGCATGCTCCGCCTCGGCACCACCGAGCAGGCGGACGGGAGCGGCGCACGGGGGATGATGGGGCGGCAAGGACGGAACACGAGGTCAGGAGCCCGCATGGCGAAGAGGATGCACCAGCCCCGCGAGGACGCGGAGTTCGATTTCGTCCTCCGGATGAGCGAGGTCCCCGTCCTCGCGTACTTCATCGGGACATGGCCCAAGGCGATCGAGCCGTGCCGGGCGATGGACCTCGTCGTGGGCGCCGTCGCGGACGAGTACGCGGGGCGCCTGACCGCCGTCCGTACCGACATCACGCGCTGCCCGGCCGCCACCGCGAGGTACGGGGTCACCGGCGCCCCGTCCTACGTCCTCCTGAAGGAGGGGACGGCGGTGGCACAGGCCACCGGCCCCCTGTCGGGCTCCGCGCTGCGAGAGCTGCTCGACGGCCGCCTCTGAGCGCCCCGCCCCCCTTCCCCCGCTCGGTGGGCCCGGTCGGCTCAGTGGGCGTCCTTCTGGAAGGTCAGGAGGAGGTCCGCGGCGACGCTGACCGCGATCGTGGCGGGCTCCTTGCCGGTGATCTCGGGGAGTCCGATCGGAGTCCTGATCCGTTCGATGGTGGCGGCGTCGTGGCCGCCCTCGTCGGCCAGGCGCTGCCGGAAACGGCTCCATTTCGCGGCCGAGCCGATCAGGCCGATCGAGCCGAGGCCGGGGATGCGCAGGGCGGCGTCGCAGAGGGCGGCGTCCTCGGCGTGGTCGTGCGTCATGATCAGCACGTGGGTGCCGGGGGCGAGCTCTTCGAGCACCTCCTCCGGCAGGAGCGGGGTGTGGTGCACGTGGACCGCGGCGATCGCGTCGCCGAGGACGGCGAGCCGTTCCTCGGTGAGCATGTCGGGGCGGGTGTCGATCAGGTGCAGGTCCAGGTCGTGCCGGGCCAGGACGCGGGCCAGCTCCAGGCCGACGTGCCCGACGCCGAAGACCGCCACCGCGGGCAGCACCGGCAGCGGTTCCAGGAACACGGAGACGGCCCCGCCGCAGCACTGCACCCCGTGGCGGCCGGTGACCTTGTCGTTGAGGGCGAACTCCATGAGCTCCGGCTCCGCCTCCGGTGTGCCGATCAGTTCCAGGGCGCGGTCGATCGCGACGGCCTCGACGTTGCCCCCGCCGATCGAACCCCAGGTGCCGGTGCGTCCCACGACGAGTTTGGCGCCGGCCTTGCGCGGTGCGTGGCCGCGCACGGTCGCGACGGTCACCAGCACGCCGGCCTCCCGGCGTGCCCGCAACCGCGCGACCGCGGCGACCCAGGTCATGTCAGGCATGGCTCAGGGCGGGTGTTTCCGTGTCGGAGTCGCCGCCCGGCGCGCCGCCCCCACGGGCCGCCTCGACGGCCCAGTACACCGCTTCCGGTGTCGCCGGGCAGCCGAGGTCGACGCTGACTCCGGCCGGGCCGAACGCCGCTGCGGCCTGCCGCAGCGCCTCGCGCACCGAGAAGGCGAGCATGAGCGGAGGTTCGCCGACGGCCTTGGAGCCGTACACGGCGCCCTCTTCGGTGGCGTTCTCCATCAGCCTGACGTGGAACTCCTCGGGCATCTCCGAGAAGCTCGGCAGCTTGTAGGTGCTCGCGGCCTGGGTCAGCAGCCGGCCGCGGTTCGGGCCGTCGCCGGTGTCCCAGCGCAGGTCCTCCAGCGTCAGCCAGCCGGCGCCCTGTACGAAGCCGCCCTCGACCTGGCCGATGTCGATCAGCGGGGACAGGCTGTCGCCGACGTCGTGCACGATGTCCACGCGCCGGATGCGGTACGCGCCGGTGAAGCCGTCCACCTCCACCTCGGTCGCGGCGGCGCCGTGGGCGAAGTACTTGAACGGCGAACCCCGGAACGCCTGGGCGTCCCAGTGCAGTCCCTCGGTCCGGTAGTAGCCCGCCGCCGACAGCTGGACCCGCTGGAAGTACGCGGTCCGCACCAGGTCGTCCCAGGCCAGCTCCTCGTCGCGGCCCAGGGCCCGCGCGACGCCCTCGACGATGCGGACGTCGGAGGCGTTGCCCCCCAGCCGGGTGGCGGCCACCCGCAGCAGGCGCTCGCGCAGCTGCTCGCAGGCGTTCTTGATCGCCCCGCCGTTGAGGTCCGTGCCGGCGCTCGCCGCCGTCGCCGAGGTGTTGGGCACCTTGTCGGTGCGCGTCGGGGCCAGCCGGACCTTGTGCAGCGGGATGCCCAGCGTGGTCGCGGCCACCTGCATCATCTTGGTGTGCAGCCCCTGGCCCATCTCGGTGCCGCCGTGGTTGATCAGGACGGAGCCGTCCTTGTAGATCAGCACCAGCGCGCCGCCCTGGTTGAAGGCGGTGAGGTTGAACGAGATGCCGAACTTGATGCCGGTGATCGCGAGCGCCCGCTTGGTGTGCGGGTGCGCGGCGTTGAAGGCCTCGATCTCGCGTCGGCGGTCTGCCGTGCCGGCGTCGTCCTGGACCTGCCGCCAGACGTCGGCGATCCGCTCGGCCTGCGTGACGACTTGGCCGTACGGCGTCGTCTGTCCCTGACCCGGCCGGTAGAAGTTGCGCTCCCGCAGTTCCGTCGGGTCCAGGCCGAGCAGGGGTGCGCAGCGGCCCAGGATGTCCTCGATCACCAGCATGCCCTGCGGGCCGCCGAAGCCGCGGAAGGCGGTGTTCGAGACCGTGTGGGTCCTGGCGACGCGACCCGCGACGCGCGCGTGGGGGATCCAGTAGGTGTTGTCGATGTGGCACAGCGCGCGGGCGAGCACCGGCTCGGACAGGTCCAGGCTCCAGCCGCCGTCCGCCACCAGGGTGGCGTCGAGGGCCTGGATACGGCCTTCGGCGTCGAAGCCGATCCTCCACGTGGCGTGGAACCCGTGCCGCTTGCCGGACATGGTGAGGTCCTGGGTCCGGTTGAGCCGGAAGCGGACGGGCCGGCCGGTCAGTTTGGCGCCGAGCGCGGCGACGGCCGCGAAGCCGTGCGGCTGCATCTCCTTGCCGCCGAAGCCGCCGCCCATGCGCAGGCACTGCACCGTGATCTCGTGGGCGGGTACGCCGAGCACGTGCGAGACGATCTCCTGGGTCTCCGAGGGGTGCTGGGTGCTGCTCTGGATGAACACCTGCCCGTTCTCGTCGATCAGGGCCAGCGCCGCGTGGGTCTCGAGGTAGAAGTGCTCCTGGCCGGAGAACTGCAACTCGCCGCTGAACACGTGCGTGGAGTCGGCGAAGCCGGCGGCGATGTCGCCGGTCTCCATCAGGGGCCGGGCGCCGTGGTAGCTCTCGGCCTCGATCGCCTCCTTCAGCGTGACCAGGGCGGGCTGCTCGTCGAGCTCGACCTCGACGGCGGCGGCGCCGAGCCGGGCCGCCTCCAGGGTCTCGCCGAGCACCCAGGCCACCGCGTGGCCGTGGAACATGACCTCGTCGGGGAAGAGCGGCTCGTCGTGCTTCATGCCGGCGTCGTTGACGCCGGGCACGTCGGCACCGGTCAGCACCCGGACCACACCGGGCACGGCGAGCGCGGGTCCGGTGCGCAGCGCGGTGATCCGGCCGTGGGCCTTCATGACCTGGACGGGGTGGGCGTGCAGGACGTCCTTGGTGCGGTGCACCAGGTCGTCGGTGTACAGCGCGGCGCCGGTGACGTGCAGGCCGGCGCTCTCGTGCGGCATCGAGACACCGACCACGGGCTTCTCGGGACGCTCGGACAGATGACTCATCGCGATACCGCCTCGGTGGTCTGGGCGTACAGCTTCGACAGGCTCTGGCCGAGCATCGCGGACCGGTAGAGGGCGCTGGCGCGGTGGTCGTCCAGCGGTGTGCCCTGGCCGCGCAGGACGCGCGCGGCGGCCTCGACGGTCTCCGGAGTCCAGGGCGCGCCCTCCAGGGCCGCCTCGGTGGCGAGGGCGCGGATCGGGGTGGCGGCGACGCCGCCCAGGCCGATGCGGGCCTTGCGGACGACGCCGTCCTCGATGTCGAGCGCGAAGGCGACCGCGACGCTGGAGATGTCGTCGAAGCGGCGCTTGGCGATCTTGTGGAAGGCCGTGACGGGTGCCGGCGGCAGCGGGACGCGCACCGCGCGGATCAGCTCGCCGGGGCGACGCACGCTCTGGCGGTAGCCGGTGAAGTACTCGGCCAGCGGGACGACGCGCTCGCCGTCGGCGTCGGCGAGCACCAGCGACGCCTCCAGCGCGAGCAGGACCGGCGGGCTGTCGCCGATCGGGGAGCCGGTGCCGAGGTTGCCGCCGAGGGTGGCGCTGTTCCGGATGAGCCGGGAGGCGAACTGCGGGAACAGCTCGGCCAGCAGCGGGACTTCGCCGTCCAGGCGGCGCTCGATCTCGGTCAGCGTGACGGCCGCGCCGATCTCGACGTGGTCGGACTCGACGCGCAGCTCGCGTAGTTCGGGCAGGCGGTCGATCGCGACCACGCAACTCTCCCTGCGGGAGCGGAGGTTCACCTCGACGCCGTAGTCGGTGCTGCCGGACACCGGGACCGCGTCCGGTTGCTCCCGCAGCAGCCGAAGCGCCTCGGCGAGGGTGCCGGGCCGCAGGAACGTACGGCCGTCCCGGGTGTAGTCGGTGGCGACCGGCTCCGGCGGGGCCTGGTCGCGCCGCCGCGCGAACGGGTCGCCCTCCGCGGGCTCGCCGACGGCGAAGGCGGCGTCGCGGATCGGCCGGTAGCCGGTGCAGCGACAGAGGTTGCCGCTCAGCGCGTGCAGGTCGAAGCCGTTGGGTCCGTGCTCGGCGTCGTGGCCGCGGGCGGCGTCCGCGGCCGGCTTCCCGCGCGGCTCCCGGTGCGACTCCCCGTCCGTTCCTCCGTGCGTCTCCCCGTGCGACGCCTCGTGCGCGCGGCGGTCGGGCCGGTAGTACTCCGAAGCCATGCTGCAGACGAACCCCGGGGTGCAGTAGCCGCACTGGGAGCCGCCGCGGACCGCCATCTCCTCCTGCACCGGGTGCAGGGTGGGCGGCGTGCCGGGCTCGCCGGGGGTGGCGAGGCCTTCGGCGGTGACGATCTCCTGGCCGTCGAGCGCCGCCGCCGGGAGCAGGCAGGCGTTGACCGCGACCCAGTCGGTGGGCTTGTGCACGCCGGGCCGGGCCACCAGCACCGAACAGGCACCGCACTCGCCCTCGGCGCAGCCCTCCTTCGTACCGGTGAGGCCCCGCTCGCGGAGGAAGTCCAGGACCGTGGTGTGGGCGGCGGCCGGAGCGATCGGCGCATCCTGCCCGTTCACGGTGATCCGCGCCTCTACCATGACTTTTCCTCGATTCGGTGCACGGTCGTACTGATCGGACTGGTCGTCGCCATGTCGGGCCTTCTGTTGCGGTGCGCGGTCGGAGAACCGACCCGGGGCGCGCGTCGGTACGCACACGACGGCGCGCCGCGGGGGTCGGTGGGGACGAAGCGGGAGAAGCCGGGGCCGCCGCGAGGGGGAGGCACACCGGAAGGACGGCCGGCTCAGCAGCCGTGCGCTACACGACCCGGGACCCAGGCGGTCCGGTGGGCGAGGCGGTTCAGGTCGGAGTAGATCGACATCCGGCCTCGCCCCCTTTCCCCACTCACGCGTCGGTGCGCACGAAAGTATGTCCCCGCGCGCTCGTCGGTCAAGCGCCGTTCCGCGACCCGAACCGGCGCCCGCGCTCCGCCGGGAGGCGCGCGGGACGACCGGGAGGGTCTCGTCCGAGCAGGTCAGGCCGGGTGGACGGCGGGGCGCCCCATCCACCAGTTGCCGGTGGCGTCCGGGTCCGTGCCGGTCCAGAACTCGATCACCGCGTCGGTGAACTCGGCGGGTGACAGCATGCCGTCCCCGTCGGTGTCGAGGTGTCCGAACGCCTCGGCCGCGCTCTCCTCGGTGAGCTCGGGGAAGTGCCCGCGCTGGAAGGCGAGGAACTCCGCGGGGCTGACGCGGCCGTCCTGGTCGATGTCCGCGATCCGCAGGTAGGTGTCGGCGATCCTGCCGAGGGTGGCCCTGGCGGCCTCGGGATCGCGGGCCAGCGTCCGCGTCGAGGCGACGAAGCGATCCCTCGGGATCCCCTCGTCACCGTCCGGGACGAACGGCAGGTGCACCTCCCGCCAGATCGCCGTGTAGGCGGCGATGATGCGTTCCGCCTCGACGGACTCCTCGGCGTGGCCGAGGGAGGACGCCACGCGGCGGCCCATCTCCACGTGGTCGTCCTCGGTCAGCACACCGTTGCCGTTCACGTCGAGCTGGTCGAAACCCCGCTCGATCTTCGCCGTCAGAAAGTCCTGACCGTCCATCACCACTCCTCGCAGACAGGCGCGCAGGACGCGGGAGCGCCCTGCCATGCGGGACAACGAGGCACCCGCCCGAAGGAAACACCCTTCGCGCACGGCCTTCGACGGCCCCCTCCGAGCGTTCCGCCCGATCCGGACACGACGGGACGGGGCTTCTCAGGCGTGGCAGCGGAGCCGGACGAGGATGGTGTCGCCGGGAAGGCCCGCGAGGTACGCCCGGATCAGCGGCTGTGCCCGGTAGGCGGAGAGCATCTCGCCCCCCACCGGTCACCGGTCACCGGGGAACGCGTCCGGATCGTTCCGCCGGCGGTCCACGAAGGCCGCGAGGGGTACGGCGGGAGGGTGTACGGCGGACAGGTCCTGCCACAGGTCCCAGGACGCGGCGACCGCCCGCTCGGAGGCGAGGCGCGGCTGCGAGAAGTCGAGCAGGGCGCGCGATGCTCCGGCGCAGACGCCCGGGACGCTGGGGCGCGGCGAGCCGTCGTGGAGGGGGTCGTCGTGGATGAGCCTCGGATCGTTCTCGTATCCGGGAGCGACCGCGAAACCCGTGCCGTCGCCGCCGCCGTCGATGCGGCGCGCGTCCCCCATGCCGCGGTCGACGGGGTTCTCACCGGGGTTCTCGCCGGTGTCCGAGCGGAAAGGCGCGAGCGCCTCCGCGAACGCGCCTTCGATGTCGTCCGCGGCCTCGGGCGGCAGGCAGACCGTCACCCGTACTCCCGCCGTCCACCGTCCCTCGCGTCGTCGCCGCACAGCATGATGGCGCTCGTGCGGACACGGACGACGGCGGGGCCGCGTCCCCCACCCGCGGAACGCCGGCCGGCACGGCTCAGACCGAGAGCAGGTCCACCACGAAGACGAGCGTCGAACCCGCCGGGATCAACGGCGAGGGCGACTGCTTGCCGTATCCGAGGCGCGGCGGAACGACGATCTCGCGCCGACCGCCGACCCGCATGCCCCGCACCCCCCGGTCCCAGCCCTTGATGACCCTGCCACCGCCCAGGGCGAACTTGAACGGCTGGCCCCGGTCCCAGGAGGCGTCGAACTCCTTCCCGGACTCGAACGTCACCCCGACGTAGTGAACCCTGACGACCATGCCCGGCTTCGCTTCCGCCCCGTCGCCGACGACCAGGTCCCGAATGGTCAGCTCGGTGGGAGCGTCGCCCTCCGGGACCTCGACCTCGGGTTTCGTCAGTTCACTCATCACAGCCTCATCGCTCTCTGCCGACAGGCGATCAGCCTACCGACGGTGGGGAGGCCCACGGCGACGTGGCGTCCGGCACGCCGGGGCGGCGGGGGCCGGGGCCACCGCCCGGCGCGTGCGTCCTAGGGTCTGTACCGGACCGGCGACGGGCGTCCGCGCCCCGCGCGGTTCGCCGAACGAATCCGCTCCGGCGCCTTCGCCTTCCGGCGTACCGGATAAAGGGGTGCGGACCGTCGGGTGTCCGCGGTTCGATCGATCCACCGAGATCTGCGAAGGGCAGGTGCTGTTCGATGTACGAGACGGAGCCGGCGGAAGCCCGCATCCAGGAGGGGGGCAACGTCCTGGTCGCGCCTTCTTCCCTGCATGACGACGACGTGGTCCGGGACTTCTTCGGGGCCGTGGTCACCCCGGAGCAGCTTGCTTCCGGTTCGCCCGACCTCGCGCGGAAGACCGTCTACCTGTGGGGGGACGTCTCCCGTGTCAGTGCCCGGCAACTGCGTCCGGCCGCAAGGGTGTTCGTGGTCCGGGAGCCGGCACACGGCTCCGGCGGGGAAGCCGGGGGCGAGGTCGCCGACCGGTCGTGGACCGTCGTCGATCGCGGCCGGGTCCCCCTCCGCGTGCACGGCCTCGGCGTGTACTACCGGAGGTTCTTCGGACTCGACGCCGATCACTTCGGGCGGATCCGCGCGGAGCACGTGTTCCAGTCCCTCACGGAGTCCACCAAGCCCGGCACGGCGCATCGCAGCGGAATCTATCTGACGCCCGTCACGCGGAGCGGCGACGAACTGCATTTCCGGCTGCTCCGGTGCTCCACGAACCTGTCCGGTCCGACCGAGGGGTTCCGGCCGACCGACCGGCTCGTCGTCGAGGCCCTGAACCGCGAGGCCGCCACCGTCTTCCGGGACCAGGCACCGCTCAATCACGTCCTCGCCCAGATCTACCACAACACCCGTGCCACGGCGGAGCGCAAGCAGTCCAAGGCCAGGATCTCGTCCCACGCGGACAAGACCAAGGACATGCCCGTCAACGGCATCATGGCCTTCTGCACGTTCTACGAGGGGCTCGACGGGCTGCGACCCCTGGCAGAGGACCCCTTCGACCTGGGCGTGAAGGGTTCCAGCGGCCTGACCCGACTCCGCTTCCGTCTCAAGGAACCGGCCGATCGGCCCGACGGGGGCGGCCCGCTTCCCGCGCAGTTCACGCTCACCCTCTATCCGGGCTCGGTGTTCTTCATGCCGTTGTCCACCAACCGCCTCTACACCCACGAGATCCGGCCCTCGGCGTTGGACGCCGAGTCGCTCCCGACCCGGCTGGGCTACGTGGTGCGCTGTTCGGACGCCGAAGCCGTGCACAAGGACGGGCAGACGTTCCTCAAGGCGGACGAGGACCTGGTGCGGCTGGAGCCGCCCACCCCGGCCGGCCTGGACGAGTTGCGCCGCCTGTACGCCGAGGAGAACAGGACGTCGTCCTTCGTCGACTACGGCCGCGATCTTCTGTTCAGCATGAACGCGGGAGACTACGTTGCTCCCCAGGCCTAGGATCCCGGACGAGATCGTGCTGCGCGCCCTGCCGGCCGGGGAGGACCTCTTCGCGGAGCTGTCCGCCTCGGCTCGTCTCGAGGACCTCGGAAAGGGCCGGCGAGGTGCCACGCTCACCAGGGTCGACGCGTCGGGTGGCGTGCCGCTCGTCCGGACGACCACGCGGTACGGCAGACCGGCGCAGTGCTTCCGGGACGTGCACGAGCGGCTGGCGCGGCGGGTCCAGGAGTGCGCGGCGCTTCCGGTCGGCTTCGACAACGCGCTCATCGAGAGCTACACGGACGCCTACAGGAAGATGGGGAGCCATTCCGACCAGGCCCTCGATCTGGCCGACGAGTCGTTCATCGCGGTCTTCTCCTGCTACCGGCACCCCGAAGCCGTCCCGCCGAGGAAGCTGGTCTTCGAATCGAAGGGGTCCGACGGGGAGGAGTTCGAGCTCCCCCTCACCCACAACAGCGTCGTCGCGTTCTCCGTCGACGCGAACCGGCGGTTCCGGCACAGGATCGTGCTGGACGCGCCCAGCCGGCCCGAGGACAACGCATGGCTGGGGGTCACGTTCCGGACGTCCAAGACGCTCGTCCGGTATCGCGACGGCCGCGCCTACCTCCCCCAGGGCGCGCGCCTCGTCCCGGCCGACGACGAGCAGCGGCGCGAGTTCTACCGGCTGCGGCGCCGCGAGAACGACGAGACCGACTTCGGCTACCCCTCCCTGACGTACACCGTCAGCGAGAGCGACCTGATGCCGCCCGTGCGCCTTGGGGGGTCTGAATGACCGTCCGGCGTCCCCCCTTCCCGTCGCCCGGCACGCCCCCGACACCCGCGCTGACGCGGAGGATCCTGGCCGAACGCGGCTTCCGCGGCTTCGTGCCGTTCGGCGAACTGCCCGACAGCGACGTCCCGGCCGGGCACGGCGTCTACGTGGTGCTCCGCACGGCCGCCTCTCCCCCGTCGTTCCTCCCCACGAGCCCCGCCGGACACCTCAAGGGGCGCGACCCGTCCGTCACGGCCGACACGCTCAAGGACGCCTGGGTGGACGGGGCGACGGTCGTGTACGTCGGCAAGGCCGCGGGCCGGAACGGGCTGAGGCGGCGGCTCTCCGACTACCGGCGCCACGGCAGCGGCCTGCCGGCCGGGCACTGGGGTGGTCGCTACGTCTGGCAGCTGGCCGACTCGGACGCGCTGCTCGTCGCCTGGCGGTCGGTGACCGAGGAGGACGCGGGCGAGGCCGAACAGGACCTGATCGACGAGTTCAAGGAAGTCCACGGAGGGGCTCTGCCGTTCGCCAACCTCAGGAACAACGGCCGGGGCCCCGCCCCACCGGAAGGTCGTCCCGCGGCCCCGCGCGGCTCCGCCTGACCGGGGCGGCGGACCGGGGCGGGCGGGCCGCCCCGGCACCGCGGCCGTCGTCCGGGGGCCAGGGGCTCTCCGGTCCGGGGCTCACACCAGCCGTCCGGCGCCGTGGACCGGAACGGGGGGCCGGTGCGGGGAGGGTGACGGGGGGTGGAACGGGGTCGGGGGGCGACCCGGGAGGGTCTGGGACGCGGCGCGGGGCGTGGCGGCGGCCGGTGCCGACTGCGGTCGGGGCTGGGGCGGCGAGACGTAGGGCGCCAGCAGGGCCGTGAGGGCGGCGTCGACGGCCAGGCCGAAGCGCCCCTTGGCGCAGAACTGTTCGGCAAGGTCTTCCAGGACGTGGAGCCGCAGCTGGCGCAGGCGTTCCCGGTCGTCGGTGAGCCAGTCGTCCTCCCAGTCGGGCAGCAGGTCCCCGTCGGGGACGACGCTCGTCCAGGAGCCGGGTTCGACGGCCGTGCCGTGCAGGACGCTCATCGAGCGGTCGATCTGCGCCCGGACGTCGACCTCGACCCCCGGGGCGAGGTCGATCCGGCTGCCGGCGCAGACGATCAGTTCGGGGACGGTCTGCTTGACCCGCCAGAGGGCCGTCCGCAGCCGGGCGAGCGCGCGCTGCTCCTCGGTCTCCGGCCAGAGCGTGCCGGCGGGCGCGCTTCTGCCCATCCGGCCGCGCAGCGCGAGCAGGGCCACCAACCGCTGCGCTCCGAAGGGGAGTTCGACGGCACCGCCGTCGAGGACCAGCCGGAAGCCGCCGGACAGGGCGACGGAGAGCGGCCGGTGCCGTCCTCCGGGTGGGTTCACCGCTCGCGCGGCGCCCGCCTCGTCGCTGGCACTGGTCATCGCTCTCCTTCCCCTGGGGCCGCGGTGCACCGCTCGCCGGATTCCGGCCCGTTCCTCGGGCTCGGACCGACGATGCCGAGATCGGCGGGCGGATACGAAGGCGACACCCTGGCGCGGAGGGTGAACCTGGAGCGCGCCGGAGGACCGCGCGGCGGTCCCCGCGCGGTCGATCCGGGGACGACCGGGAACGACCGGGGCGGGGCGGCCTCTCGCCGTCCCGCCC